>NZ_JBSGVQ010000001.1:230045-468901 GCF_053608525.1 Nocardia sp. NPDC055029 | reverse complement strand
ATACACGACATACGTCGTCGGCAGCCTCAGATGAGTATAAGAGACACGCAGTGTCCAGTTCCCGCGGTAGTGCAGCCGGGTGACGCTCGCCGGCGGAACATCGATGCGCCAGAACGACTTCGGCGGCGCGTCGAGCACAACGAGCAGCACCGCCCTGATCACCGCCGGATGCGTCACCGCCACCGTGTCCCGGCCCGTCGAGGCGATCTCGGCCAGCCAGAACCGCGCCCGGTCGACCAGATCGGTCACCGATTCACCACCGTGCCCACGGAATTCGGGATCGGTGAGCCACGCGAACAGCTGATCCTGTGCCAGACTGCCCATCTCGGTCCCCCGCCACGACCCGGAATCCAGATCCCGTAATCGCGCGTCCGGCTCACCGACCAGCCCTAGCGCCTCCGCCGTCTCCCGAGCCCGCCGTTCCGGGCCGGTCCACACCTGGGCACCGGCCGACACCGCGTCCGCGCGCAGCGCACCGCGCGCCGACTCGTCCAGTGGTTCGTCGACAGGGAATCGCGCCTTCCGTACCGCCTCCGTCAAGCCATGACCGACGAGGTCGACTCTGAGCACCGTTTGCACGAGAGCCCAGAGTAGCGCCGGTCACACTGCCCCTGCCAGCAGCCCTTCGCCGGCTTCGCCGAACGCTCGCCTCGGTGGGATTGTCGGTGGCCCGGTGCACACTGAAACCTATGGATCGGTTCTCTCCCGCTACCGCGCAGTGGTTCGACGGGGCCTTCGCCGGGCCGACGTCGGCCCAGCTCGGGGCGTGGAAGGCGATCGCGGACGGGAACCACACGCTGGTCGTCGCGCCCACCGGGTCGGGCAAGACGCTGTCGGCGTTCCTGTGGGCCATCGATCAGCTGGCCACGCGGCAGGCGCCGGAGCCTGGGACGCCGCGCGGGACGTCGGTGCTGTACGTCTCGCCGCTCAAGGCACTGGCCGTGGATGTGGAGCGGAATCTGCGGGCGCCGCTGGTCGGGGTCACGCAGACCGCCAAGCGGCTCGGGCTCGAGCCGCTCGACATCTCCGTCGGCGTGCGCTCCGGCGACACCACACCGGCGCAGCGGCGGGCCATGCAGCGCACACCGCCGGACATCCTCATCACCACGCCCGAGTCGCTGTTCCTGCTGCTCACCTCGGCGGCGCGGGAGACGCTGGCCCAGGTCAACACCGTGATCGTCGACGAGGTACACGCCATCGCGGGCAGCAAGCGCGGCGCGCATCTGGCGTTGTCGCTGGCCCGGCTGGATCAGCTGACCGAGCGACCGGCGCAGCGGATCGGGCTGTCGGCGACGGTGCGTCCGCCGGAAGAGGTCGGGCGGTTCCTGGTCGGGTCGGCGCCGATCACCATCGTGCGGCCGCCCGCGCCGAAGACGTTCGACCTGTCGGTGCGGGTTCCGGTGGCCGATATGACCGATCCCGGTGACTCCGACCAGCCGGGCTCGATCTGGCCGCACGTCGACGAGGCCATCGTCGACCTGGTGCTCGAGCATCGGTCCTCGATCGTGTTCGCCAACTCGCGCAGGCTCGCCGAGCGGCTCACCGCGCGGCTCAACGAGGCCTACGCCGCCCGGCTCGGCGAGCCGGTGGACACCGAGCACGCGCCGCCCGCCCAGCTCGGGCCGTCCACCGAGGTGATCCACGGCGCCGACCACCTGCTGGCACGCGCCCACCACGGGTCGGTCAGCAAGGAGCAGCGGGCGATCATCGAGGACGACCTCAAGAGCGGACGGCTGCGCTGCGTGGTCGCCACCAGCAGCCTCGAACTCGGCATCGATATGGGCGCGGTCGACCTGGTGGTGCAGGTGGAGGCGCCGCCGTCGGTGGCCAGCGGATTGCAGCGGGTCGGCCGGGCCGGGCACCAGGTGGGCGAGATCTCCCGGGGCGTGCTGTTCCCCAAGCATCGCACCGACGTCATCCACTGCACCGTCGCCGCCCAGCGCATGCTGGCGGGCGAGATCGAACTGCTCCAGATCCCCGCGCACCCGCTCGACATCCTCGCCCAGCAGACCGTGGCCGCCTGCGCACTCGAACCCGTCGACGTCGACGCCTGGTTCGACATCGTCCGCGCCACCGGCAGCTACGCGAACCTGCCCCGGTCGGCCTACGAATCCGTCCTCGACCTGCTCGCGGGCCGCTACCCCTCCGACGAGTTCGCCGAACTGCGCCCCCGCGTGGTGTGGGACCGCGACGCGGGCACCCTCACCGGCCGCCCCGGCGCGCAACGCCTGGCCGTCACCTCCGGCGGCGCGATCCCCGACCGCGGCATGTTCGCGGTGTTCATGGTCGGCGAAAAGGCCTCGCGGGTGGGCGAACTCGACGAGGAGATGGTCTACGAGTCGCGAGTCGGCGATGTCTTCGCGCTCGGCGCGACCAGCTGGCGGATCGAGGAGATCACCTTCGACCGGGTGCTGGTGTCGCCCGCCTTCGGCCTGCCCGGCCGGCTGCCGTTCTGGCACGGCGACGGCCTGGGACGTCCGGCCGAACTGGGCAGCGCCCTGGGCGAATTCGTGCGGACAGCGGGTCAGGTATCCGCCGACGAGCTGTCCCGGATCGTCGCGGACATGGGCACCCGTCCACCCGGATTGGCCCTGTCACAGGACAATTCGGCAGAACCACGCAGCTCCGCCGTCGCGATCGACGAGCCCGCGTCCAACGGGAGCAAGAAGAAGACCACCCGCACGCGTTCGACGAAGCGCGCGGAGAGCCCCGACGCCGCATCCGCCCGGCTGGAACAGCTCGTCCGCACCGCGGGCCTCGACCAGAACGCGACGGCGAACATGGTCGGGTTGCTCGGGGAGCAGCGCGCCGCCACCGGTCAGCTCCCCACCGACCGCACCCTGATCGTCGAGCGCTTCCGTGACGAACTCGGTGACTGGCGCCTGGTCCTGCACTCCCCCTACGGCACCCCGGTCCACGCGCCGTGGGCACTGGCCGTCGGCGCCCGGCTGCAGGAGCGATTCGGCATCGATGCCGCGCCGACCGCCTCCGACGACGGCATCGTGGTGCGTCTGCCCGACACCACCGACGATCCGCCCGGCGCCGAACTGTTCGCCTTCGAACCCGACGAGATCGACGACATCGTCACCGAACAGGTCGGCGGGTCCGCGCTGTTCGCGTCCCGGTTCCGCGAGTGCGCCGCCAGGGCGCTGCTGCTCCCCCGACGAGACCCCGGCAAGCGCGCACCGCTGTGGCAGCAGCGGCAGCGCTCGGCCCAATTGCTAGATGTGGCACGCAAGTTCCCGGACTTCCCGATCCTGCTGGAAACCGTCCGCGAGTGCCTGCGCGACGTCTACGACCTGCCCTCGCTGCGCGACCTGCTGACCAAGGTCGCCCGCCGCGAGGTGCGCCTGATCGATGTCGAGACCGCGAGCCCGTCCCCCTTCGCCAACGCCCTGCTGTTCTCCTACATCGGCCAGTTCCTCTACGACGGCGACAGCCCGTTGGCCGAACGCCGCGCCGCCGCACTGGCTCTGGACTCGAGCCTGCTCGCCGAACTGCTCGGCCGCGTCGAACTGCGCGAGCTCCTCGACCCCACGGTCATCGCCCTGACCGAACGCGAACTCCAGCGCCTCACCCCCGAACGCTGGGCCCGCGACGCCGAAGGCCTGGCCGACCTGTTGCGCCTGCTCGGCCCCCTCACTCCGGCCGAGGCAGCCGCCCGCTGCGTGCGGCGCAGTGGCGGCCAGGAAGCCGCTCACCGCGCCGAATCGCCGGACAGCGAGGTCGACAGCGCGAGCCCTCGCGATCCAGCGGCCGACGTAGCCGAGGACCGGAGCACCGACGACATCCACACCGGCGCTGACCTCCGACCGGCGAACACAGAAGCCGCCGATGGCCGAAACGCCGACGACATCCTCGCCGACTCCGACACTCCCGCCTGGTTCGCCGAACTGCGCGATGCCCGTCGCGCACTGGAGGTGTCGTTCGCGGGCCGGACCTGGTGGGTGGCGATCGAGGATGCCGCGCGCCTGCGTGACGCGCTCGGGGTGCCGCTGCCGATCGGCGTACCCGCCGCCTTCATCGAGCCCGTCCCCGACCCGCTCGGCGACCTCGTCGGACGCTACGCCCGCACCCACGCACCGTTCACCACCGCCGCCGTCGCCGCCCGCTTCGGCCTCGGATCGGCGGTCGCGGCGACCGCCCTGCACCGGCTGCTGGCCGAGAAACGCGTGGTGGAAGGCGAATTCACGCCGGCGATTGCGGGCACCGAATGGTGCGACGCCCAGGTGCTGCGCCGGTTGCGCCGCCGGTCGCTGGCCGCGGCCCGGCACGAGGTGGAGCCGGTGTCCACCGCCGCTCTCGGCCGTTTCCTGCCCGCCTGGCAGCACATCGGTTCCGGCGAACTGCGCGGCATCGACGGCGTCGCCACCGTGGTGGAACAGCTCGCGGGCGTACCGATCCCGGCCTCGGCATGGGAATCGCTGATCCTGCCGACGCGCGTGCGCGACTACTCCCCCGCCATGCTGGACGAACTGATGGCCGGCGGCGAGGTCATCTGGTCCGGCCACGGCGCGATCACCGCCCGCGACGGCTGGATCGCCCTGCACCTGGCCGACCAGGCCCCCTTCACCCTCCCACCACCAGACGACATCGACCCCACCGACATCCAGCTCGGCCTCCTGGCAGCCCTCGGCGCCCCGCTCGAACCCTGGCCGCCGCGCGCCGAGCGGACGCCAACAGTCGACCTCGACGCCCCTGGCAGCACTCCGCCCGCCACTGGCAAGTCCAACAGCCGCAACGCACCATCCAACGGAGGCGCCCCGGCCCACCCAACATCCAGCGGGAACACAGAGCGCCCGGACCGCAACCTGGACGGGGACCGCAACCGGGAAGCAGACCTCGACCGGGACGGAGACCGCGGCCAGGACCTCCCTCCGGCTCCGCCAGCCGACCAGGACAACCCGCGACGACTTCCGGCGACCCTGCACGGCGGCGGCGCCTACTTCTTCCGCCAGCTCTCCGACGCCACCGGCCTGCTCGACGACAAGGCCGTCGGCGACGCGCTCTGGCAACTCGTGTGGGCCGGTTACGTCTCCGGCGACACCTTCGCCCCGGTGCGCGCCCTGCTCTCCGGCACCGCGCGGAGCACCACCGCCCACCGCACCCCGCGCCGAGCTCCCCGCGGCCGCGCCTACCTCCCGCGCCCGTCCATGCCGACCCGCACCGGCCCACCCACCTTGGCCGGCCGCTGGTCCATCCTGCCGGAACGAGTGCAGGACAACACCCTTCGCGCCCACGCCACCGCCGATCAGCTGCTCGAACGCTACGGCGTCCTCACCCGCGGCTCGGTGCAGAACGAGGGCGTACCGGGCGGCTTCGCGCTGATGTACCGGGTACTCACCGAGTTCGAGGATCGCGGCCGGTGCCGCCGCGGCTATTTCGTCGACACCCTCGGCGGCGCCCAGTTCTCCACCACCGACACCGTCGACCGGTTGCGCTCGTTCGACACCGATCGCGGCACCGCCCAGCCCGGCGTCGCGCTCGCCCTGGCCTCGTGCGACCCCGCCAACCCGTACGGTGCCGCGCTGCCGTGGCCGAAAGGCGACGCCGAGGGCGGACACCGGCCCGGCCGCAAGGCGGGCGCACTGGTGGTGCTGGTCGGCGGCGAGCTGGTGCTCTACGTGGAACGCGGCGGCAAGACCCTGCTCAGCTTCACCGAGGATCCCGGCCTGCGCAGGATGGCCGCGACCGCCCTGGCCGGTCTCGTGCACGACCGCAGGGTCGACGGGCTGGTGATCGACAAGATCAACGGAGAAACCGTGCACGGCAACACCTTCGCCGACGTCCTCGTCGAGGCGGGCTTCTCGATGACACCGCGCGGCCTGCGCCTGCGCAGGCAGGTGTAGCCGAATGCCCGAGGGCGACACCGTGTTCCGCACCGCCGAGCGGCTGCGCACCGCACTGGCCGGTAAGACCCTCACCCGCAGCGACTTCCGGGTTCCCCGATACGCGACGGTCGACCTGGTCGGCGACCTGGTGACGGAGGTCGGCAGCTACGGCAAGCACCTGTTCATCCGCACCGACCGGGTGAGCATCCACACCCACCTGAAGATGGAGGGCGTGTGGCGGGTGTTCCATCGCGGCCAGCGGTGGACGAAACCGCCGGTCACCGCGCGGCTTGTGCTCGCCACCGACGAGTTCGAGGCCGTCGGCTTCGAACTCGGCAAGGTGCAGGTGCTGCCCCGCGCCGAGGAGCACACCGTCGTCGACCATCTCGGCCCCGATCTGCTCGGCCCGAACTGGGACGCCGCCGAGGCCCTGCGCCTGCTCTCCGAATACCCGCGCCGCCCCATCGGCCTTGCCCTGCTCGACCAGCGCAATCTGGCCGGCATCGGCAACATCTACCGCAGCGAGATCTGCTTCCTGCGCCGCGTGCACCCGGCGACCCAGGTCGGTGACATCCCCGACCTGCCCGCGCTGGTAGACGAAGCCCACCGCGTCCTCGGCAAGGCCGCGCACCAACCGCCCTGGCGGCCGATGGCCTACGGCCGCACCCGTCGCCCGTGCCCCCGCTGCGGCACGGCGATCGTCTCCCGCCTGCTCGGTGAGGACGACCCGGCCGACCGCATCACCCAGCGCGAACGCGGCATCTACTTCTGTCCCCGCTGCCAACCGGAGCCTACTAACTAGACCGGTCGTCATACTAGAGCTACGCTGAGCGGGTGACTCCACGCACGGACTCCCGGCAGCGTTTCCTCGACGCCGCCGCCGACCTGTTCCACACCCAGGGCTACCACGCCACCGGCGTCAACCAGCTGGTCAGCGCGGGCGGCGCACCCAAGGGCTCCTTCTACTTCCACTTCCCCGGCGGCAAGGAACAACTCGCCGCCGAGGCCGTCGTCCAGTCCGCCGACGCGCTGCGGACCCTGCTCGAAGCAGCGCTCGAGACCGGCGACATCGACGGCGTGTTCACCGCGCTCGGGACGATGCTCACCGACTCGAACTTCCAGCGCGGCTGTCCCCTCGCCACCATCGCCCTCGACGCGGGCGGCAGCGAGCCGATCCGCGAAGCCTGCGTCACCGGTTTCGACACGTGGCGCACCGCGATCGACGACTTCCTGCGCGCCAAGGGCATTCCCGGCGAGCGCGCCGAGGAACTGTCCACCGTGGCGCTGGCCATGCTCGAGGGCGGGCTGCTGCTCGCCCGCACCCGGCGCGACCTCACCCCCTTGCGCATGGTCGCCGACCATCTGCGCGCCACCCTCGAACAGGAGCTCTCCTGATGCGTATCCACCACATCGACGGCGGCACCATGCGCCCCTTCGGCGGCCGCCTCCTCGACGGCGTCGGCGGCATCACCCGCCGAGCCGAGATGGTCTGCCACTGCGTACTCATCGAACTCGACGACCGCCTCGTCCTGATCGAGACCGGGATCGGCGAGGGGGCGGTCCGGCGTCCCGACGAGTGGCTCGGCCGCCGTTTCATCCGGATGACCCGCCCCGTCCTCGACCTCGACCGCACCGTGGCGCGCCGCATCGAGGCGCTCGGCTACCGCCGCGAGGACGTCACCGACATCGTGCTCACCCACCTTGACCTCGACCACGCGGGCGGCCTCGCCGAATTCCCGCAGGCCAGGGTGCACGTCTACGGCGAGGAATTGCGCGCCCTCGACGGCAAATTCGGCCCGCGCGAGAAATTCCGTTACCGTGCAGCGCAATTCGCGCACGGTCCGCGCTGGGAGAGCTACGACGAACTCGGCGAACCGTGGTTCGGCTTCGGCGCGGTGCGTCAATTGCGCGGTCTCCCGGCGGAACTGCTGATCATCCCGCTGGCCGGGCACACGCGCGGCCACGCCGGAATCGCGATCGATACCGGCGCGGGCTGGAAGTTCGCGGTCGGCGACGCCTACTTCCATCCCGGCCAGCTCGACCTGGAGCACCCGCACCAGCCGCCCGGTTCCGTGCTGTTCGAGCGTCTCGTGCAAACCGTCGGACCGGCGCGGATCGACAATCAGGAGCGGCTGCGTGAACTGGTGCGCGGCCACGGCGACGAGGTCGAGGTGTTCTGCGCGCACAATGCCGTCGAACTGCGCGCGCTGCAATCGGCGACCGTCTGACAGGACTGGCGTAATCGTGCACAACGGCCGCCGCCAGTCAGTTTTCTGACTGCGCGGCGTCGAATTGCACGATTACGCCGCTCTCACCGATCTTGCGGCACCGGTTCGAGCAGCTGGGGTCGCGGTTCCGGCGCCGCCGCCCGCAGCGCGTCGGCGGAGATGTCGTCGGGCTGGGTCTGCGATTCGATCTCGGCCCGCACCCGTGCCTGATAGGTGGACACCTCGCGGTCGATCTCGTCGGCGTCCCACCCGAGGACGGGCGCGACCAGATGCGCCACCTGTTCGGCGCAGTGCGCGCCGCGATCGGCGTACTCGATCGAGATGCGGGTGCGCCGGGCCAGGATGTCGTCGAGGTGCAGCGCGCCCTCGGCGGCGGCCGCGTACACCGCTTCGACCTGCAGGTAGGCGGGGGCGTCGGTAATCGGTTGCAGTAGTTCGGGTTTGCCCGTGGCCAGCGACAGTACTTCGTCGACGACCGAGCCGTAGCGGTCGAGCAGGTGCGTCATCCGGTACGGGTGCACGCCGTAGTGCTCGGCCAGCTGGACGGTCTGATTCACCAGGGCGAAGTAGCCGTCGGCGCCGAGCAGCGCGACCTTCTCGGTGATCGACGGCGACACCCGCGCCGGAATGTCCTGTGCCGCTTCGTCCATCGCGTCGGCGGCCATGACGCGGTAGGTGGTGTACTTGCCGCCGGCGATGCTCACCAGACCGGGCGCGACACGGGCGACGGCATGTTCGCGCGACAGCTTGGAGGTATCGTCGCTCTCCCCGGCGAGCAGCGGGCGCAGCCCCGCGTAGACGCCGTCGATGTCGGCCGGGGTGAGCGGGGTGACCAGCACTTCGTTCACCCGCTCGAGCAGGTAATCGATGTCGGCCTTGGTGGCGGCCGGGTGCGCGAGGTCGAGGTTCCAGTCGGTGTCGGTGGTGCCGATGATCCAGTGCGCGCCCCACGGGATGACGAACAGCACCGAGGTGGTGGTGCGCAGGATGATCGCGGCATCGCTGACGATGCGATCGCGCGGCACCACGATGTGCACACCCTTGGACGCGCGCACATGGAACCGGCCGCGCTGACGCGACAGGCCCTGCACCTCGTCGGTCCACACGCCGGTCGCGTTGATCACCACATGCGCGCGCGCCTCGCCGGTGCGCCCGTCCTCAGTGTCGCGCATCTTCACGCCGACCACCCGGTCGGCCTCCCGCAGGAACCCGACGACCTGGGTGGAGGTGCGGATGACCGCGCCGTAGTGGGCGGCGGTGCGGGCCACGGTCATGGTGTGGCGGGCATCGTCGACGACGGTGTCGTAATAGGTGACGCCGCCGATCATCGAATCCCGGCGCAGCCCCGGAGCCAGCCGCATCGCACCGTGCCTGGTCAGATGATGCTGTCCAGGAACAGATTTCGATCCGCCCATGGTGTCGTAGAGGGTCAGGCCCGCGGCCACGTACGGCCGCTCCCACACCCGGTGGGTCAGCGGATACAGGAAGCGCAACGGCTTCACCAGGTGCGGCGCCAGCGTCGACAGCGCCAGCTCGCGTTCCTTCAGCGCCTCCCTGACCAGCCCGAACTCGAACTGTTCGAGGTAGCGCAGGCCACCGTGGAACATCTTCGACGACCGGCTCGAGGTACCGGATGCCAGATCGCGGGCCTCGACGAGCCCGACCGACATGCCACGGGTCGCCGCGTCGAGCGCGATGCCCGCGCCGACCACGCCACCGCCGACGACCAGGACGTCGAACCGATCCTTGCCGAGGCGTTCCCAGGCGGTGCGCCGCTGGTCCGGGCCGAGCTGACCCGGCCCGAGCCGGTCCCGTTGGCCGCCCGCGACCAGTTCCCCGGGGTGCAGGAACGGAAATTCCGGTGTCTGCGACATGCTCGACTCCTCGCCGCCGACCGCGGAACGGCCGGTCCCAGCCGACAGTGGGTCGACGCCGGTGCACGTTCCCGGCGCCGCTGCGTACAAGTTCAACGTAGTGCCACCTCGCCGCTCGTGCTGGATTCGGCGGGGCGCGCCTCCCGCCTTTCGGTAACCTGCACCAATGCGTCGCTATGTGGCCGCCATCGATCAGGGCACGACTTCGAGTCGCTGCATCGTCTTCGACCGGCGGGGCCGGATCGTCGGAACCGCACAGCGGGAACACCGGCAGATCTTCCCGAAACCGGGCTGGGTCGAGCACGATCCGGCGGAAGTGTGGCGCAATACCGAATGGGTGCTCGGCGCCGCGCTGGGCAACAGTGGCTGCTCGGCCGGTGATCTGGCCGCGATCGGCATCACCAACCAGCGCGAGACCACCGTCGTCTGGGATCGGGCCACCGGCGAACCGGTGTACAACGCGATCGTCTGGCAGGACACCCGGACCGATCAGCTGTGCACCGAACTGGCGGGTGAGCAGGGCCCGCAGCGCTATGCCGAGCGCACCGGACTGCCGCTGTCGACCTATTTCGCCGGGCCGAAGCTGCGCTGGATCCTCGACAATGTCGACGGCGTGCGCGCCCGCGCCGAGGCCGGTGACCTCTGTTTCGGCACCATGGACAGCTGGGTGCTGTGGAAGCTGACCGGCGAGCACCTCACCGACGTCACCAATGCCTCGCGCACCATGCTGATGGATCTGCGCACGCTGCAATGGGATTCACAGATCTGCGCCGACTTCGACATCCCGATGTCACTGCTCCCGCGGATCCGCAGCTCTTCCGAGGTCTACGCCGAGATCACCGCGGGCCCGTTCGCGGGCGCACCGGTGGCGGGCATCCTCGGCGACCAGCAGGCCGCCACCTTCGGCCAGGCGTGCCTGTCCCCCGGCGAAGCCAAGAACACCTACGGCACCGGCAATTTCATGCTCCTCAACACCGGAACCACACCGGTGATCAGCAAGCACGGCCTGCTCACCACCGCCTGCTACCAGCTCGGCGACCAACCGGCCGTGTACGCCCTGGAAGGGTCCATCGCCGTCACCGGTTCCCTGGTCCAGTGGCTGCGGGACAATCTCGGGATCATCGCCTCGGCCGAGGAGGTGGAACCGCTGGCCCGCAGCGTCGACGACAACGGCGGCGCCTACTTCGTCCCCGCCTTCTCCGGCCTGTTCGCCCCGCGCTGGCGCCCCGACGCCCGCGGGGTCATCGCGGGCCTGACCCGCTTCGTCACCAAGGCCCACTTGGCCAGGGCCGCACTGGAATCCACCGCGTTCCAGACCCGCGAGGTCGTCGACGCCATGCGCGCCGACGCCGCCGCCCAGCAGCTCGACCTGGAACTGACCACCCTCAAGGTCGACGGCGGCATGACCGGCAACGACCTGCTCATGCAGTTCCAATCCGACATCCTCGACGTCCCCGTCGTCCGCCCGGTAGTCCGCGAGACCACCGCACTCGGCGCCGCCTACGCCGCGGGCCTCGCCGTCGGCTACTGGTCCGGCCTCGACGACCTGCGCGCCAACTGGACCGCCGACCACACCTGGTCCCCCACCATGCCGGACGACGAACGCGTCCTGCGCTACAGCGAATGGAACAAGGCCGTCGAACGCACCTACGGCTGGGCGGGATGAGCCGCCCACGCAAAACACCCCGGCAGCAACGTGCCAAGAACACGGTGGACACGCTGCTCGAAGCCGCGGCCCAGGTGTTCTCCCGCGAGGGCGCCACGGCGACCACGAATCGCATCGCCGAACGGGCGGGCCTGTCGATCGGCACGCTGTACCAATACTTTCCGAACAAACAGGCCATGCTGCACACGCTGGCCGAGCGCCACCTGATCGACGGTGCGCAGCGGCTGAGCGAGGTCTTCGCGCGTCTGCGCGCCGAGCGGCCGCCGTTCGACGACAGCATGCGCGCGATCATGGAGGTCGTCGCCGATCTCCATCGCGATCGGCCCGCACTGCATGCCCTGCTGCATCGCGTCGCGCTGAGCCTGCCGGTCGAGCTCGCGGCGGTGCAGGCGTTCGAGGACTACCTCGTCACCGAGGTCGAATACCAGCTGCGACGCTGTGCACGGGGCGGACCCGACACCCTGCTCACCGCGCGAACGCTGGTGCACGCGGTGGACGCGCAGGTGCATCGGGTCCTCACCCGGCACACCGTGCGCACCGAGGAGCTGACCGCGCTGGCGATGGCGATCGTTCCCGACCGGTCAGCGCGGGGCGCCGACCTCGGCGAGGATCTCCCGTAGCGCATCGGCGAGCTGGGTGACGCCCGGCTCCTCGACCGGAAAGTGCCCGCAGCCCGCCAGCAGGACGGCACTGGTCGGCGCACTGATGCGGGCGAGGAATCGCATGCTCAGCTGGGGCGGAGTCCACCGGTCCTCGGCGGGATGCACCAGCGTCACCGGTGCCGCGGTGAAATCCTCCGGCAGGGTGTGCCGGAACCGCAGAAAGTCGACGAGGAAACCGAGCGGAATCCGGACACCACCGCCCCGCGGATCCGTGGCGCACACTCGGGTCAGGGCTGGGTCCAGGCTCATGTTCTCCATGTCGGCCAGCCATCGGATCGGCACCCGTACCCGGCCGAGCACCGCGGCGACACCAGCCAGCGCCCAGGCCGGCGTCGCCGCGACCGGCGCCCAGCGCGCCATCGCCCTCCGCATCGCCGGATCGGCCGGGTCGGGCAGGCAGGTCGCCACGACGTGCGCCACCCGACCGGTGCGCGCGGCCACCTCGTAGGCGAGTATCCCGCCCATACTCGCCCCGAACAGCACGAGCGGCCGATCGTCGGATTCGGTCTCGGCCAGGACGAAATCGCTGACCAGCTCCACCCATTCGCGGTAGCGCACCGCACCGGGGTCGGACACCACCGTGTCGCCGTACAGCGGCAGATCGATCGCCGCCACCGAAACACCGTGCGCCGCACCGATACCGAGTAGCGGCCAGACCAGACCCGCGTGGCCGCCACCGCCGTGCAGACCCAGCACCCGCACGGGCGCGTCGTCCGCGCCCGCCCGCGCGACATGAACCCGATGGCCCCGCCGGCTCCACCAACTCGACACGGGTTCGAGCATCACCTCGTGCCGGTACCGCCGTGGCAAATATTGCGCGTAGGGGAGATATTCCATATCCCCAGCATCGGCGCGGAACAGCCCGCCGCCAACTCGTATTTGCCCTCAGCGTAGATCGGAAAAATAGCCCCTGACCAGCGAAGATTCCAGTCGACTCCGCCGAGGCCAGTCCCTGCTCGCATTCAGGTCACGCGCGCGGACTCGCTAGCGAACAGTCGACGCCAGTCGCTCGATCGCCTCGATCAGCGTCGCCTCGTCGGAGGTGGTGAAGCACAGGCGCATCGAGTTGCGGTAGGCGTCCGAGACGGCGAAGGCGGCGCCGGGCACGTAGGCGACGCCGGCTTCGAGGGCCTTGGGGAGGAGGGCGGAGGTGTCGGTGCCGTCGGTGAAGTCGGCCCAGACGAACATGCCGCCCGCGGCGTCGGTGCAGCGGACGCGGTCGGCGAAGGTGGTGCGGACGGCGTCGACTAGGGCGTTGGCGCGGGTGCGGTAGGCCTGGCGGACCGAATCGACGTGGGCGGCGAGCCATTCGGTGTCGGTCAGCAGGTCGGTGGCGATCTGGTGGGTGAGGGCGGAGCCGCACAGGTCGGCACCCTGTTTGAGGAGTTCGACCGCGCGACAGACGCGGTCGGGGGCGACCATCCAGCCGACGCGCAGGGCGGGGGCGAGGATCTTGGAGACGCTGGAGAGGCGGATCACCTGGGGCGAGTAGGTGGCGACCGGGTCGGGGGCGGGCTGGTCGAACCAGAGTTCGCCGTACGGGTCGTCCTCGATGACCCAGAAGCCGTGTGCCTCAGCGAGTTCCGCGAGACGGCGGCGGCGTTCGGGCGCGAGGGTGACGCCGCCGGGGTTGTGGAAATTGGAGACCGTGTGCACGACCGCCGGGCGGTCGCCCGCGGCCAGCAGGTCCTCCAGGATGTCGACGCGCATGCCGTCGGAGTCCAGCGGCACGGCGACGATGCGCGCGCCCGCCGCCCGGAACACCTGCAGCGCACCGACATACGCCGGATCCTCGACGATCACCAGCGCACCGGGATCGAGCAGGACCTCGGCTAGCAGCGACAGCGCCTGCTGGGAACCGTGGGTGATGAACACCTCGTCCACCGGCACGGCGCGGCCGATCCTGGCGGTCTCCCTGGCCGCGATCACCGCGCGCAGCGCGGGCAGGCCGGGCGACTCGGTGTACTGCAGGACCGCGGCGTCGGCCAGCGCCGACTCGGTGGCGACGGCGATCCGCTCGCGCGGCATCAGCGCCGCGTCGGGCAGCCCGCCCGCCAGGCTGATGACGTCGGCGCGCGCGGTGAGTTTGAGCAGGTCCCTGATCGCCGAGCTCTGCAGGCCGGCGAGCTTGCCCGCCAATGGAGTGGTCAGCGACATGGAAACCTCCGGGTACACCAAGGGAAGCAATCATCCTACGATTGCATATCGCTCACCAGAATGTGAAATTAGCGTCCCGGATAGTGAGACCCTACCGAGCAGTGATCGACTTGACCTGCCACTTTCCCTCGGTGTTGGTGGTGACGATCTCCTGCTTGTAGACGATCGCCGAGCCGTCGGGATGCCACTCGCGCAGTTCCACGTCGTACCTGCCTGTGGTGGTCTCGCGCATTTTCACGCAATGCTTGGAACCGGCCGGGATCAGGTCGTCGATCGCCTTCTGGATCGTCTCGGCCGGGGAGATGTTCTCCGCGTCGGGCGCGACATACTCGCGGACC
Source organism: Nocardia sp. NPDC055029 (assembly GCF_053608525.1). Lineage (NCBI taxonomy): Bacteria > Bacillati > Actinomycetota > Actinomycetes > Mycobacteriales > Nocardiaceae > Nocardia > Nocardia sp. NPDC055029. The sequence goes on along the minus strand of NZ_JBSGVQ010000001.1, from coordinate 454,145 downwards.
TTGGCGCCGGACCGGTCGACGTAGAAGGCGTACTGGAAGCCGAGGATCGCCTTGGCGCCCGTCGACGTGTCACCGGGACCGTTGCCGACGGTGACCGCCTGCTCGGCCACGGCCTTGCAGTCGGTGGGCGAGGTGATCGACGGGATCGGGGCCGCGGTCACGCCAGGATCTTCGCCACCACCGCGCTTGACCAGACCGATCGTGAGCACCAGCGCGACAACGAGCAGCACCGCTGCCGCCGCGCCGCCGATGATCCAGCGCATCCGCTGGTCGGGTTCCTTCTTCTCGCTGACCGGCGCGATCGGGGTCTTCGGCGCGAGCCTGCGGGCGATCGGATCATCGGCCCAGGACAGCCCCTGCTCGGCGGGCGGCTTCGGCACCCCGCCGCTCTCGTCGGGACTGTTCCACCAGGCCTTGTCCTCGGCCTTGGCTTCCTCGGCGATCGGCGCGCGCGTGGTCTCGGGCGCGGGCTGGCGCACCATCTCCGGCGTGGACATGCGCACGGTCTCGGACGCGGGCTCGGCGGGAGCTTCCGCACGCGGTCCCGGCTTGCCGCGCCGGATCACCTCGGTGAGTTCGCGACCCGAGGTCACCGGTACCGAGTCACCGAAGGGTGAGCTGTCCCGGCGCTGCGGCGGCTCACCGGTGAATCGGACGGTCTGATCCTCCGACGGCGCGCCGATCCTCGGGTCGGGGGCACCGAACGGCGAGGCATCGCCCGCGGGACGTGGCGGCGGGCTCTGGGGCGGAACAGGCGGCGGCGTGGCCACCGCATCGCCGAAGACAGACGTCGGTGCGGAGTGGTTGCGGGGCGGCTGGACCGGAGCGCGCGGCGGCATGGTGAGCGGCCCCGGCGGCGGTGCCACCGGCGGCGTCCCGGCGACCGGCGCGCCGAACGGACTCGCGGCAGGCGGGCCCGACGCGGGCGGACCGGCCGGACGCCAGCCCATCTCCGGCATCGAACCCGGCGGGGCAGGCGGCGGTGCCGCGGCGAGCGGCCCACCGAAACCGGTGGGCTCGTCGTCGAGCGGCGGCCCGAAATCGCTTACGGGAGGACCGAATCCGGCCGCGGGCCGTTGTCTACCGCGCTCGTTGTCGTCACCGTCGGTGCCCAAGTCCAATCCTTTCCCCAGGACACACGTGTGGGGCGGTCGCACCCGACCGCCCCACACGACATACCGCGTGTCAGTACTGGAGCGAGCCACCCCACTGCGTGGTGACACCTGCGACGTTCACCGTCTGAAGCAGCTCCCCCGGCACCGGAAGTGTAGCCTTCGCAGCGGCTTCCATCGCGGCGACGCCACCCGGCTGCGCCTTGATCCAGTTCTCGACCGCCGCCTTGGCCAGGTTGGCCTGGGTGGTGTCGAGGACGGTCACGGTGGTGTTGTCGGCACGGCCGTCGCCACCGTTGTAGGTGGTGACCTTGACCGAGTTCTCGCCGATGTACTCGACCGAGACGCCCGCGTCACCGTAGCCGGTCGGCGTGCGGTAGCCGACGGTGCCGACGTAGCCCGAGGCGTTGTTGTAGTGGTGGGTGTTCACGACACCGGGCAGCACGCCGCCGCCGTCGACGGAGAGACCGAGCTCCTGGTGCGGGCCTTCCATCTCGACGACCGGCGCGGCCGGAGCGTCCGAGAAGTGCGGCGCCTGCCAGGTCGGCGTCTGGACGAGCTTGTCGGAACCCTCGTCCTCGACATCGGCGCCCGCGCCCTGGCCGGACGGCACGGTCGGCTGCGCCTGCGACGGCTGCGCGGGCTGGCCCTGCGACTGCTGACCGGGGGTTGCGGTGCCCGGCTGACCGGGGGTGGTCTCCTGCTCGGGCGTGGTGCCCGCGCGCTCCGGCGACACGGCAGGCTGCGCCTGGCTGCCCTGGCCGGTCTGACCCGGCACCGGCAGCGGTGCGACACGCGGGGTGGTGACACCCGGCTGGCTCGGGGTCGGCTTGGCAGGCGTGGCCTGGCCCGGCTGACCCGGCGCGGGGCTGGTGACACCCGGCTGGGCCGGGGTCGGCTTGGTCTCGCCCGGCTTCACATTCTCCGGCGTCTCCGGCTGTGTCTGCTCGGGGGTGCCGGTCTCCGGCGCCTCGTTCGAAGGCTGCTCGGTGCCCGGCTGCGCAGGAGCCGGTGTAGCCGGCGTCGTCGGCTGATCGCTGGGGACCGCGCCGGCGGGAGCCGCAAGAAGGGTTGCCACGGCGGCTGCAGCAGCCAGGGGCAACGACGTGCTTGCCATCGCTCGCTGCGCCCGACTCGGCTTACGATGCTTCACTTTTCGCTTATCCCTTTCCCGGAGGGAATCCCCCACTGCTCCACCACGCGATCACAACTTGATCGCGCCTCGGCCGTGAGTCAACCACATGAGCGCGGGACAGGCAACGCAGCAGTAAGATTCGCGCCGCCTGCGCAAACGCCCATGGAGATCACCACCGAGGAACGACGACGAACGTTGTCGAGCAAGACAATTCGAAACCTTCCGCGCCGGTGACCCGCCTCACATTCCGGCGGGGACCGCTCAGTCCAGGTCGTCGTGGCGCATCAGCAAACGACCCGCTTCGGTGACCGAACCGGTCAGCGACGGATACACCGAGAACGTCTGCGCCAGATCGGTGACGGTGAGGTTGTTCTGCACCGCCAGCGCGATCGGCAGGATCAGTTCCGAGGCGATCGGCGCGACCACGACACCGCCGATCACCACGCCGGTCGCCGGGCGGCAGAAGATCTTCACGAAGCCGCGCCGCAGCCCCGACATCTTCGCGCGCGGGTTGGTGTTCAACGGCAGCATCACCGTGCGCGCAGGCACCTCGCCGTTGTCGATGGCGGTCTGGCTGACACCGACCGTCGCGATCTCCGGACGGGTGAACACCGCCGATGCCACTGTCTTCAACCGGATCGGGCTCACGCCCTCACCCAGCGCGTGGTACATCGCGATCCGGCCCTGCATCGCGGCCACCGAGGCCAGCGGCAGCAGACCCGTGCAGTCGCCCGCGGCGTAGATGCCGGGCACCGAGGTGCGCGAAACCCGGTCCACGCGAAGGTATCCGCCGCGATCGAGTTCGATGCCGACCCGGTCGAGGCCGAGGTTCTGGGTGTTCGGGGTGGAGCCGACGGTCATCAGCGCATGCGAGCCCGTCACGGTGCGCCCGTCGGACAGCTTCACCACGATGCCCTCGGCGGTGCGCTCCACCGCATCGGCGCGGGCGTGTTTGACCAGCTCCACGCCGCGCTCGGCGAGCGCCTCCTCCAGCACGAGCGCCGCGTCGGCGTCCTCGCCCGGCAGCACCCGGTCGCGGCTGGAGACCAGCTTCACCCGCACGCCCATCTCGGTGTACGCCGAGACGAACTCGGCGCCGGTGACGCCGGAACCGACCACCACCAGGGTCTCCGGCAGTTCCTGCAGGTCGTAGAGCTGACGCCAGTTCAGGATGCGCTCGCCGTCGGGCTCGGCGCCGGCCAGCACGCGCGGGCTGGCGCCGGTCGCGATCAGCACGACCTCGGCCTCGAACTCCTCGGTGCTGCCGTCGGCCAGCGTGGCGCGGACACGGTGCGCCAAACCGGGGGCCGGACCGACCAATTCGCCCTGGCCCGACAGCAGCTGCACGCCCGCGGCCTGCAGCTTCGCCCGGATATCGGCGGACTGCGCCAGCGCGAGCGCCTTCACACGGCCGTTCACCTCGGGCAGGTGCACCTTGGCCTGGTCGGCGTCGAGGGTGATGCCCAGGTCACGCGCGCGGCGCAGATCGGTACGCAGACCGGTCGAGGCGATGAAGGTCTTGGACGGCACGCAATCCCACAGCACACACGCGCCACCGATACCGTCGGCGTCCACCAGGGTTACCGACGCCCCGTGCTGGGCCGCTACCAGCGCCGCCTCGTATCCCGCCGGTCCGCCACCGATGATCGCAATCCGTGCCACAGCCACGCTCCCTGTATTCGCCTGATCGGCCGCGTCCCTTGTGAGGACCCGCCCGTACTGTCGCCCCATCCTTTCAGGTGCGCGGTGACAGGCCCGGGCCGGATCGGTGAACATGTTCGGCGTGTTCGGCCACGCCACGACTGTGACCGTCAGCCGATCTGGGTGGGAGACAGGAATTCCGCTGCTGTTATTGGCTACAGTTCGTGAGGTGCCGATCTATGCCGCTTACGGGTCCAACATGGACTCGACGCAGATGCTGGAACGCTGCCCGCATTCGCCCATGTCCGGGACCGGGTGGCTGGAAGGTTGGCGCCTGACCTTCGCCGGTGACGACATCGGCTGGGAAGGGCCGTTGGCCACCGTCGTCGAGGATCCGGGCTCCCGGGTGTTCGTCGTCCTCTACGACGTCTCCCCCGAGGACGAGGAGCGCCTCGACCGATGGGAGGGCTCCGACTTCGGGATCCACAAGAAGATCCGGCTCCGCGTCACCGGCACCCAGGGCGAGTCCCGGCTGGCCTGGCTGTATGTGCTGGACGCCTACGAGGGTGGGCTGCCCTCGGCGCGCTACATCGGTGTCATCGCCGATGCCGCCGAAAAGGCAGGCGCCCCTGAGGATTACGTGCACGCCCTGCGCACCCGAAACAGCAAAAACGTCGGCCCCGGCGCCTAGCAGTCCCGCCTCCCCGCGAATTTTGGCCGGACTCGCCAGCCGCTGACTGTGCGTCGGCGGCTGGCGGTCGTGTGGTGTTTGGGTTAGCTCGTACCCGGTGAGTTACCCATGTACTTCTGTCCTGCTAGGCCTGAAGAACGATGTTCGTGAGAGTGCGGACACCCACAGCCAGAGCGCGTTCGTCGATGTCGAACGTGGGCTGGTGCAGGTCGAGTTGGTCGCCGGTGCCCGACCAGACGCCGAGGCGGCCCATCGCGCCCGGGACTTCCTCCAGGTACCAGGAGAAGTCCTCGCCGCCGCCGGACTGCGGCGTGTCGGCCAGTGCGTCGGGACCCATCGCCAGGACGGCGTTCTCGAACAGCAGGGTCGAGGCAGGGTCGTTGACCACCGGCGGGACGCCGCGCTTGTAGTTGAGCTGGTAGCGCACGCCGGTCGGGGCAAGCAGGCCGTCGACGATCTCGCGGACCAGGGGTTCCAGCAGCAGCCAGGTGGCGTGGTCGCCGGTGCGGACGGTGCCGGTGAGCATGCCGGTCTGCGGGATGGCGTTGGGTGCCTTGCCCGCGCTCACCGCGCCCCACACCATCACGGTGCTGGTGCGCGGATCGACCCGGCGGCTCAGCAGACCGGGCAGCCCGGTGATCACGGTGCCGATCGCGTAGACCAGATCGCTGGTCAGGTGCGGGCGCGAGGTGTGCCCGCCGGGCGAGTCGAGCACCAGCTCGACGGTGTCGGCGGCCGAGGTGATCGCGCCGGTCCGCAGCCCGACCTTGCCGACCTCGAGCCGCGGATCGCAGTGCAGCGCGAAGATCCGGTCGACACCCTGCATCGCGCCCGCGGCGACGACGTCGATCGCGCCGCCCGGCATCACCTCCTCGGCGGGCTGGAACACCAGCCGCACGCCGACCGGCAGCGTGTCCTGCGCCTCGGCGAGCGCGAGCCCGGCGCCGAGCAGCACCGTGGTGTGCGCGTCGTGCCCGCAGGCATGCGAGACGCCCGGCACGGTCGAGGCGAAGCTCAGGCCGGTGAACTCCTGCATGGGCAGCGCGTCCATGTCGGCGCGCAGGGCGATCCGCGGACCGTCGGACGGGCCGAGGTCGCAGATCAGGCCGGTGCCACCGGGCAGCACCTGCCAGGTCAGCCCGGCCTTGCTCAGCCAGCCCGTGACGAACTCGGTGGTGGCGAACTCCGCGCGCGACAGTTCGGGGTTTGCGTGGATGTGCCTGCGCCATTGCACGAGGTCGGCCGTGTGCTCGGCCAGCCACGCGTCGACGATCTCGGTTCCTGACATGTCGATTCGTCCGGCGTCCGGCATGGTCGGACACGCCGCGTTCTCGCGCATCATCGAGTGGGCGCCCACGCCCACCGATAGCGCCTCGGCGCCTGCGCGCGCGGTGCCCGAATAGCCGGAAATGCTCACCGAATGTCCTCCTGTCGGTCGACCAGCCGTTGCAACAACCTGTCTCTGTGTACTTCATCGCGTGCTATAGCGACAGCGGTACGTGCCAGCGCCAGCGCGCCGTCGAGTACCGCCCGATCCGCCGAGGCGTTCACCGCGGCCGCGGCGAAGTCCGGCTGATGGGTCACCGCGCCACCGGCATCGATGCCGATCACCGGGTGGATACCGGGGATCACATTGGTGACGTTGCCCATGTCGGTGCTCCCGAGTGGACGCAGCACCTCGAGCTCGGGTGCGATCGGCACCCTGCCCAATCCGGTGATCTGCGCGCGGTAGACAGCCGAAAGAACCGGATCGGGGGTGAGCTCGGTATAGGTGGGCGCGAGCGTCCGTATGTCGTGGGTGCAGCCGGTTGCCAGGGCGCCCGCCTCGAAACACGCTTTCGCTCGTCGCATCAGGTCGTCGAGTGACGCGGAATCGGCCGCGCGGAGGTAGTACAGCAACTCCGCCCGTCCGGGCACGATGTTGGGGGCTACGCCACCGTCAGAGACTATACCGTGGAGTTGCTGGCCAGGGCGTAAATGCTGCCGTAGCAAGCCGACGGCAACCTGGGTCAGGGTCACCGCGTCGCCCGCGTTGCGGCCGAGCTCGGGCGCGGCGCTGGCGTGGGCCTCGCGGCCGTGGAAGACGATCGACAGGTCGGCCAGCGCCAGCGAGCGGGCGCCCACGATGTCGGCGGGGCCGGGGTGGACCATCATCGCCATCGCGAGGTCGTCGAAGGCGCCCGCGTCGAGCATCAGCACCTTGCCGCCGCCGCTCTCCTCCGCGGGCGTGCCGAGGACGACGACGGTCAGACCCAGCTCATCGGCGACTTCGGCGAGTCCGACGGCGGCGCCGACCGCGGACGCGGCGATGATGTTGTGCCCGCAGGCGTGCCCGATCTCGGGCAGGGCGTCGTATTCGGCGCAGATACCGACGGTCAGCGGGCCGCTGCCGTAGACGGCGCGAAACGCCGTCGGCAGGCCCGCGATGCCGGGGGTGATGTCGAAACCTCGCTCGACCAGCGGCGCGAGGATCTTGGCGACGCTGCGCGTCTCGGCGAACGCGAGCTCCGGTTCGGCGTGGATCGCGTGCGAGAGGGCGATCAGCTCCGCCGATGCCGCGTCGATCGCGGCATCGGACGCGGTGGCCGAGAATTCGCCGGTGCGCGAGAGTGCCATACCCCCAGTCTTGCATTCCGGGGTGTCACCGGCGCACCGGCGAGCGGTCAGTTGCCGAAGGGGAGGTTCTCCGGGGTGACGGGGGTGGCCAGCGCGGCGAGGGTCTCGGCGTGCAGCGCGGTCTTGATGATCGGGGTGATCGGCTTGCGCAGGCTCGTCAGGGCGGCGGCGCGCGCGATGGCGGCGGGCAGCACCTCGTCGGCGTCGGCCTTGGCGTCGGCGATGCCCGCGGCGATCGCCTCGTCGGCGCCGAAGCGGTGGCCGGTGGTCATGGCCTGCACGCACACCTGGTTGCTGAGGCGACCCTTGAGCAGCCCGTTCATGCCGATGGTGAAGGGCATGCCCAGGTGCACCTCGGGCAGCGACCAGAAGCCGCGGTCACCGCGCATCACCCGGAAGTCGTGCGAGGAGGCCAGCATCGCGCCCGCGCCGAACGCGTGGCCGTTGACGGCGGCGACCGTCGGCATCGGGAACGTCAGCAGCCGGGTGTACAGGGTGTGCACGCTGTCCAGGTAACCGTGGATCTTGTCGAGGTTGCCGAACAGCCAGTCGGTGTCGAGGCCATTGCTGTAGAACTTGCCGGTCGCGACGGTGACCAGCGCGGCAGCGCCCTCGGACGCCTCGACCTCGTCGAGTGCGGCGTGGAAGGCATCGATCCAGTCCGGCGAGAAACGGTTCTCGTTGTCGGTCTCACCCTCGTTCCCGAGGTAGAGGACGAACACATCACCGGAGCGCTCCAAATACGGCATGCGGGGAAGAATAACCGCAGCTGGCAGCGTCACCTACTCGCGGGTAGTAACCGCGGACGCGACGCGGGGACGACCGCGGTCATACACTTGCGCCATGCTTGCCGAACAGGCCGCTCAGGCGATCGCCGAACGTACGGGAGTGCCGCGTCATCGCGTGGCGGTGGTGCTGGGATCGGGGTGGCAGGAGGCAGCGGCCGAGATCGGCGCGCCGCATGCCTCGATCGCCATGCCGGAGTTACCCGGCTTCGGTAAACCCAGCGCGCAGGGCCACGGTGGGATGGTCCATTCGGTGCCGGTGAACGACAACAACGTGCTACTGCTGATGGGTCGTCAGCATCTGTACGAGGGCTACACGCCCCAGCAGGTGGTGCACCCGGTGACCGCGGCGATCGCGGCAGGCGCCGAGATCGTGCTGCTCACCAATGCCGCGGGCGGGATCAGGCCCGGTCTGCAGGTCGGTGAGCCGGTGCTCATCGCCGACCATCTCAATCTCACCGCGCGCACGCCGCTGGAAGGCGCCCGATTCGTCGACCTGGTCGACGCCTGGGACCCGGAACTGCGCACCCTGGCCAGGGAGATCGACCCCAGCTTGACCGAGGGTGTCTACGCGGGCCTGACCGGTCCGCAGTACGAGACGCCCGCCGAGATCCGCATGCTGGCCACGATCGGTGCCGATCTGGTCGGCATGTCGACGGTGCTCGAGGCGATCGAGGCGCGCTCGCGTGGGGCCAGGGTGCTCGGCATCTCGCTGGTCACCAATCTGGCGGCAGGCGTCACCGGTCAGCATCTGTCGCACGCGGAGGTGCTCGCCGAGGGCCAGGCCGCCGCGCCCCGCCTCGGCAAGCTGCTGCGCGGGATCCTGGAGCGCGTGTAGATGCTGCGCTTCGGGACCGCGGGCCTGCGCGGACCACTGCGCGACGGCCCGGACGGCATGAATGTGACCACGGTGTCGCGGGCGACGGCCGGTGTGGCGGCCTGGCTGCGCGAGCGGTGCCTCGGTGGCGGCGCGGTGGTCGTCGGGCGCGACGCCAGGCACGGGTCGGCCGAGTTCGCGACCGCGACCGCCGAGATCTTCACGGCGGCAGGCTTTCCCGTGACGCTGCTGCCCGAGCCGGTGCCGACACCGGTGGTGGCCTTCGCCGTCCGGCAGCTGGGTGCGGTGGCGGGGGTGCAGATCACCGCCTCGCACAATCCGCCCGCCGACAACGGCTACAAGGTGTACCTGGACGGCGGCTCCCAGCTCATCGCGCCCGCCGACACCGAGATCGAGCAGTGCATCGACGCGGTCGTCGAACCTGTTGCGCGGGAATCTGTTTCCCCCTCCGGCGCAGAACTGGTCGACCGCTACCTCGCGCGGGTCGCCGAGCTGCCCGGTGTCCTCGGTGGCGAGGGCGAGCGGGCCCCGGTGCGCATCGCGCTGACCCCGCTGCACGGCGTCGGTGGCGAGCTCGCGGTGCGGGCGCTGGCCGCGTCCGGGTTCACCGACGTGCACGTCGTCGACGAGCAGTTCGCCCCCGACCCCGACTTCCCCACCGTCGCGTTCCCGAACCCCGAGGAGCCCGGCGCCGCCGACCTGCTGCTGGCGCTCGCCGAGCGGGTCGACGCCGATCTCGCGATCGCACTCGATCCCGATGCCGATCGCTGCGCCGTCGGCATCCCCGGCCCGCACGGCTGGCGCATGCTGCGCGGCGACGAAACCGGCGCCCTGCTGGCCGATTACGTCCTGCGCACCGCGACCGCCGACCCCCTGGTGGCCACCACCATCGTCTCCTCGCGCCTGCTCTCGAAGCTGGCCGCGGCCCGATCGGCCCGCTACGCCGAGACCCTCACCGGCTTCAAATGGCTGGCCAGGGCGGGCGATGGCCTCGTCTACGCCTACGAGGAAGCCATCGGCCACTGCGTCGACCCGGCCACGGTCCGCGACAAGGACGGGATCTCCGCCGCGGTGTCGGCCGCCGACCTCGTCGCCCTGCTGGAGGCCGACGGCCGCACCTTGCAGGACGAACTCGATTCCTACGCGGTCGAGTTCGGCCTGCACGCAGGCGACCAGGTGTCCCTACGCCTCCCCGACCAGGCCGCAGCGAGCACCCTCGCCGCCACCCTGCGCGCGAACCCGCCCAGCGAAATCGCGGGCACCCCGGTGAAATTCACCGACCAGGCCGAGGTCCGCGGCCGCTTGCGCACCGACGCCCTGATCTTCGACGCCGACGACTTCCGCATCGTCGTCCGTCCATCGGGCACCGAACCAAAACTCAAGTGCTACCTCGAAGTCTTCGGTCCGGTTCCCGACGCCACCACCCTCCCGCAGGCACGCACCACGGCCGCCCACCGCCTCGCCGAGCTGGCCGCCTACTGCCGGTCCCTCGGCGACCGCTGAGAATTCAGCGCGGGCCGAACTGGCGGTCGCCCGCGTCGCCGAGGCCGGGGACGATGTAGGCGTTCTCGTTGAGTTTCTCGTCGATGACGGCGGTGACCAGGCGAACCGGCAGGCCCGAGTCGGCCAGGGCGGCAACGCCTTCGGGGGCGGCGACGACGCAGACCGCGGTGATGTCGGTGGCGCCGCGGGCGACAAGGAGTTCGAGGGTGTAGCGCATCGAGCCGCCGGTGGCGAGCATCGGGTCGAGCACGAAGACGGGCAGGCCGGTCAGGTCGGCGGGCAGCGATTCCAGGTAGGGCACGGGCTGGTGGGTCTCCTCGTCGCGGGCGATGCCGACGAAGCCCACCCTGGCCTGGGGCACGAGTTCGGCGGCGGCGTAGACCATCCCGAGGCCGGCGCGCAGCACCGGAACGAGTAGCGGCGGAGCGGCGAGGCGGATGCCCTCGGTGACCGCCACCGGCGTGTCGATCGATTCCCGCACCACCGGCGCGTCACGCAGCGCCTCGTACATGAGAATGCCGGTGAGGTCGCGCAATGCGGTGCGGAAGGCGGCGTTGTCGGTGCGGACGTCCCGCATGATGCTCAGCAGGGTCGCGGCGAGTGGATGGTCGACGGTGTCGGTGCGCATGAAAAAACGATAGGGTCGCGAGGCGCTCCGGGGTACGACTGCTGGGGATATTTTTTGCGGTCGTGGGAACCGAATGCGGCCCCGGTGCGTCGAAGCAAGTGAGTGACATACTCTGCCCGGGAACTCGAGGATTGGGGGAAGTTCGATGCGCAAGATGTCGGCCGATGCCGAAGGTATCGTCGCCTATAGCGCGACCGCCGAGGTCATGGCCACCGATTTGGCAACGGCGGCAGCCGGTTCGGTCGCCTCCGATCCCACCCTCCTCGGTCCGATCATGGGCCTGATCGGTGGCGATTTCGTCACCGCCTACGCGGCGGCGCACGCGGGCCATGTGGCCGCGATCGGCCAGCTGTCGGCGGTCATGGCGAGCATGGGCGTGGCCACCGCGAGCGCGGCTACCACCCTCGTCGACACCGACGTCGACAACGCGGCCCCGCTCACTTCGGCCGCCGGCGACATCGGTGTCGAAGCATGATCGACGTCAGCGGATTGGCCCAACCGCTCCTCGACCTGCTGTCCAGCTTCGGCACCGGCGTGCTCGGCACCGGCGGCGCGTCCGACGGACTGCGCTCGACCTCGACCAACCTCGATCAGATCTACGACCTCGGCCGCAACGCCATCAACAACGTGAACACCGCGTGGGACGGCATGGCGGTCGACGCTGCCACCTCCAAGGCGCTGCGCGTGCAGACCTCCTCGGCCTCCCTGTCCGATACGGGCAACGAGATGGCGACGGTGCTCGATCAGGCCGCGGCCTACGTGGAGACCGGGCAGAAGGACCTCGACACCGTCGTGAACTCCTTCCTCAGCGATGTGTCCGCGCTCAGTCCCACCCTCGGCACCCCCGTCGGTCTGGCCGCCGTGGTGAGCTCGGCGATCGACCACATCGGTCAGGGCCTCGGCGTCGTCAGCCGGGTGCAGGACGAGCTGAGCACCCAGACCGCGTCGATCCAGGAACTCACCCCAGCCCCGTCGAGCACCTCGCTGGCGAGCGCGTCCTCGGGCGCGACCAGCCTCGCGTCGTCGGCCTCGAGCCTGCTGTCCGGCACCGGCGGTTCGGTGCTGAGCGCCGTCTCCTCCGGCTTGTCGAGCGCACTGAGCAGCACGTCGAGCGGCTCGAAGTCGGGTACCAACGGCACAACCAACAACGGCGGCAAGACCTCGACGGGGTCGTCGTCCGGATCGTCGACAGGGTCCGACGGAACCGGCGTCAAGATCACCCTGCCCGACGGCAGCACCGTCGAAGCGCCCAACGAGGAGGCGGCGACCGCGGTCCGCTCCGCGATCAGCGCGGTCGGCACCCCGTACGTGTGGGGTGGCAACAGCCCAGGCTCCGGCATCGACTGCAGCGGGCTCACGCAATACGCCTACGGCGAGGCCGGGGTCGAGCTGCCCCGGCTCGCGCAGGAACAGCACATCGGACATCCTCAGGTATCCCCCGGTGACCTGATGCCGGGCGATCTGGCCGTGTGGGACGGTCACGTCGCCATGGTGGTCGGCAACGGGCAGCTCGTCGAGGCAGGCGACCCGGTCTCGATCAGTGACATCCGAACGGAGAACATTGGCATGGAGTTCTACGGCTTCTACAGGCCCACCGCATGACCGGCACGCCGATCCCCGAGGTTCCCAATGTGGAGTCCGCGGTCAGCACCAACCGGTCGGGCACGATCTCGGTCCGCGCGACCAGCATGGGCCTGCCGATCGCGATCAAGTTCGAGCGCAGCGAATACCAGTACGGTGCGCAGGCGCTCGCCGATGAGATCCTGCGCCTGACCCGGCGCTCGACCATCGCGGCCGCGGCCCGCCTGCGGGAGATCTACAGCGAACAGGCGCAGATCCCCGACGAGCTGCTGGACCGGATGAACCTGCCCACCCGGCGCCAGGCGGTCGACGAGCTCGATCGCATCGACGACGCCGACACCGGTCAGACGAGTTGGATGAGGCCACTGTGAGTGCGGAAATGGATGCCCTGGTCGCCGGTGTCACCGGCAAGCTCGAGGCGCTGGAGGCGGCGCTGTACGGGTTGAAGCAGGTCAACGGGCGATTCACCACCGAGGACGGACTGGTCACCGCCGAGGTGAACAGCGACGGCGCACTGGTCGCGTTGTCCCTGGACGAGGGGATCACGGCGCTGGCACCCGCCGAGGCAGCGCAGCTGATCCTGACGGCGTGCAAACAGGCCACCGAGAGCGCCGGTGCGGCACGTTCCAACATCATTGCGACACTGAACGAATCGCTCACGGGGTCCGCGCCGCAGGGGTCTGAGCAATTAGCACCCGGGCCGGATAGTGCCCGGCGCTGAAGGTCGATAGGCTTCGCGTCATGGCTTCTGGAGACATCGTCCCGATCGAGCTCGGTCTGACCGATGGCGATCTCGTCACCCTGTGGGCACCGCGCTGGCGCGACGGTGACGACGAGTGGGAGGCGTTCCTCGGTCACGAGGACGACCTCTACGGTTTCGAGTCCGTTGCGGAGCTGGCGGCGTTCATCCGCACCAACACCGACAACGACCTCGTCGACCACCCCGCCTGGGCGATCATCGCCGGGCTCTCGGCCGCGGAACTGGAGCCGGAGGAGAACTTCACCTTCGATCTGGTCGCCGTGCCCGAGCTCGCCGCCGGCGATCCTGACGTCGATGTCGTCGGCGAGCTCGAGGACACCCTGGCGATGGTGCGCAACATCGGCGAGGTGTGCGAGCTCGATGTGGTGACCAAGTTCTTCGGCTCCAACCCGGTGCTCGGCGCGCTGGCAAGCGGCGCGAACACGTTCGCGGGCCGCGACGGCGAGGAGCTGTGGGATCAGGTCGGCGCCGCGATCGTCAAGGGCTGGGACGACGTGCTCGACGCGATCGACAGCGTCGTCAGCACGCCCGAGGTCGACGCGGCCGCGATCGCCGTCGCCGAGGCCGAGCTGCTGGCCGCCGAGGAGAACGTGGTCGACGCCGACGACGTCGCCGAGGAGGACGAGGAGTTCGAGAACGTCGACCTCGACGCCGAGGACGACGAAGACGAGGACGAGTCGTTCTGGCACGAGGTCGGCATCGACCCGGTCAAGATCGTCACCTCCGACGGCGAGCAGTACACCCTGCGCTGCTACCTCGACGACGAACCGATCTTCCTCGGCAACGGCCGCACCATCACCGTGTTCGGTTCGGAGCGCGCGCTGGCCCGCTACCTGGCCGACGATCACGAGCACGAGCTCGCCCGCGTCTCCACCTTCGCCGAGGTGCAGACCGCGGCGGTCGACGGTTCGCTCGAGGTCGAGGTGACCGACGAGAACGTCTACGTGCTCACCGGTCTGGTCGACGATCTCGCCGAGGGCCCGGAAGCGGTCGACGTCGAACAGCTCGACCTGGCCGTCGAACTGTTCAGCGACGCCGCCGACTACGCCGACGACGACAGCGTGGAACAGGCGCTGGCACCGTCGACTCCGCTCGGCTGGTACATCTCCTACCTGCTCAACCCCGACCCGAACCGGATGGCGCCGAACCCGCCGTTCGCCGCCGAGGCACAGCAGTTCCGTGACCTGCAGCGCGCTTTCGAGGCACGGCTCGTCAGCGAATAGCCGTCCCGCCTCTCCGCGATTTCAGGCCAGACTCAGGAGCGTTACCGGTAGCGACGCGGCTTCCGGTAACGCTCCGAGCCATTTCAGCCCGTCCCCGGTGAGTTACCCATGTCCTCGCCTCATCCCAGCAGCACCGCGTACCCCGGCTTGATCACCTCGTCGATGATCTTGAGCCGGTCCGGGAACGGGATGAACGCCGACTTCATGGCGTTGATGGTGAACCGCTCCAGGTCGCTCCAGCCGTAGCCGAAGGTGTCGACCAGTTTGAGCATCTCCTCGCTCATGGTGGTGTCGCTCATCAGCCGGTTGTCGGTGTTGACGGTGACCCGGAAACGCAGGCGGGCGAGCAGGTCGAACGGATGCTTGTCCAGCGAGGGCACAGCGCCGGTCTGCACATTCGACGACGGACACAGTTCCAGCGGAACCCGCATGTCGCGCACATAGTTGGCGACCAGGCCGAGCTGAGCGTCCTCGATATTTCCGGGCACGGTGATGTCGTCGGTGATGCGCACGCCGTGGCCGAGCCGATCGCAGCCGCAGAACGCGAGCGCCTCGTGGATGGAGGGCAGGCCGAACGCCTCGCCCGCGTGAATCGTGAAGTGCGCGTGGTTGGCTCGCAGATACTCGAAGGCATCGAGGTGCCGGGTGGGCGGGAAGCCTGCCTCGGCGCCCGCGATGTCGAAGCCTCCGACGCCACGATCCCGGAACCGCACCGTCAGCTCGGCGATCTCCCTCGACCTGGCCGCATGCCGCATCGCCGTGAGCAGACACGTCACCCGGACGATGTTGCCCTGCGCGGCGGCGATCGCCTCACCCTCGCGGAACCCCTCGATGGTGTGCTCGACGACCTCGTCGAGGGTGAGCCCATTCTCCAGGTGCTGCTCGGGCGCGAACCGCACCTCGGCATAGACCACACCGTCGGCAGCGAGGTCGATCGCGCACTCGCGCGCCACCCGACGCAGCCCCTCCGGGGTCTGCATCACGGCAACCGTGTGGTCGAAGGTTTCCAGATACCGCTCCAGCGACCCGCTGTCGGCGGCGTCGCGGAACCACGCCCCCAAACTCTCGGCGTCGGAAGCGGGTAATTCGTCGTAGCCGCAGTCGGCGGCGAGTTCCAGCACCGTCGCGGGCCGCAGACCACCGTCGAGGTGATCGTGCAGCAAAGCCTTCGGTGCGCGTCGGATCGAAGCAAGGTCAAGGGGCGCCGGTCCAGTCATGTTTAGACGGTAGCTGGTCCGCCTCCCCGCGTCTTCCAGCCAGATTAAGTGCCGCTGTCGATTCGCCGGCGGCCGGCAGAACACGAGGTGGCGCAGTCAGCCGATCCGCCCGAGTACCAGCTCACCGGGCTTTCCATCCGGAGCGGATTGAATGGTTACCGCGTCGACGAGTGCCGCCAATGCCCCCTCGAACGCCTCCGGGGTATCGGTGTGCAGGGTGAGCAACGGCTGACCCGCCACCACAGAATCGCCGGGTTTGGCGTGCATTTCGATGCCAGCACCCGCCTGGACCTGTTCCCCCTGCCGGGCACGGCCCGCGCCGAGCCGCCAGGCGGCGATGCCGACGCCCATCGCGTCGAGCCGGGTGAGGACGCCGGTGGATTCGGCCCGGACGACCTCGGTGTACCGCGCCACCGGCAGCGCCGCGTCCGGGTCGCCACCCTGTGCCTGGATCATCGCGCGCCAGTGGTCCATGGCCCTGCCGTCGGCGAGGGCGTCGGCGGGGTCGATGTCCAGCCCGGCCTGGGCGACCATTTCGCGGGCGAGGGTGAGGGTCAGTTCCACCACGTCGGCCGGTCCCCCACCCGCGAGCACCTCCACCGACTCGGCGACTTCGAGCGCGTTGCCCGCGGTCCGGCCGAGCGGGGTGTCCATCGCGGTGAGCAGCGCGACCGTGTGCACGCCGGCGTCGCGGCCCAGCTTGACCATCGCGGACGCCAGTTCCCGCGCACCGTCGAGGGTCTTGAGGAACGCGCCGGACCCGACCTTCACGTCCAGGACCAGCGCCGCCGTGCCCTCGGCGATCTTCTTGCTCATGATCGAGCTGGCGATCAGCGGAATCGACTCGACCGTGCCCGTGACGTCGCGCAGCGCGTAGAGCCGCTTGTCGGCGGGGGCCAGATCCGCGCCCGCCGCGCACACCACGGCGCCGATCGCCGGGTCGGCCAGGATCTCGCGCATCCTTGGCACCGTGACATCGGCCCGCCAGCCCGGGATCGACTCGAGTTTGTCCAGCGTGCCGCCGGTGTGGCCGAGTCCGCGGCCCGACAGCTGCGGCACCGCCGCCCCGCAGGCCGCCACCAGCGGGGCCAGCGGCAGGGTGATCTTGTCGCCGACGCCGCCGGTCGAATGCTTGTCGACGGTGGGCCGAGGCAGGTCGGTGAAGTCCATCCGGCTGCCGGAGGCGATCATCGCCGCGGTCCAGCGGGCGGTCTCGCGCCGGGTCATCCCCCGCCAGAGGATCGCCATGGCCAGCGCCGACATCTGCTCGTCGGCCACGATCCCCCGCGTGAACCCGTCCACCACCCAGTCGATCTGCGCATCCGACAGCTCGCCGCCGTCGCGCTTGACCCTGATGACCGATACCGCGCTGTGGCCGCCTCCCCGCGCCTTCAAGCCAGACCCAGGCACGGGCGGGCTCGCGTCGGCGACTGGCGGCAAGTGCGTGGAGCGTTCGTTCGTCCCCGACGAGTTACCCATGTGCACACTAAATCAGTGGCTACGCGCCTTTGCCAGTCTGACCGGCCGCCAGATCGTCCGGCCCGAACGCGTACGGCAGCAGCTCGCTCAGCGCCTTCGGCCCCTCCGCGTGCGCGACGAGCAACTCGCCCCCACCGTGCTCGAACAACAGCTGCCTGCACCGCCCACACGGCATGAGGATTTCCCCTCGGGAATCGGTCACCGAGACCGCAATGAGACGCCCGCCACCGGTTGCGAATAAGTTACCGACGAGTACACATTCGGCGCACAGGGTTAGCCCATATGAGACATTTTCCACATTGCAACCGCTCACAATTCGACCGGCCGTCGTGAGAGCTGCCGCACCGACCGGGAAACCCGAGTACGGCGCATACGCCAGGCCCATAGCGTGAATTGCCTTGTCATGCAAGGTATTCCAGTCGATTTCGCGCATCGCGAACCTCCAGCCGATCCCGCCGAACGCGTCGGCAATCAGGCCTCCGCACCAGTATCCGGCATCGAGAAAGGTAAACCTAACTCGGCTGATTCGCACGCAACGCACGGCACGCCGAATTAGTTCCGCGAAACAGAGAGGATTAGAGTCAGCCAAAGATCGGTTCAGGTTCCCGGCGGCGGGCCAGCGCTCGAGAACACAGCGCAGCCACCTGGGCATTTGCCTCTCCACGCACGCCGGCGTCGGATCTGTGACCGGGTCCATCAACGACGTTGGAGGCACCGCACTCTATGACCACGATAGAAGCTCCGGCTCCGGCCCAGCCGAAGCGGAAGAGCCTGTACCGCGGCGACCCCGGCATGTGGTCGTGGGCGCTGCACCGGATCACCGGTGTCACGCTGTTCTTCTTCCTCTTCGTGCATGTACTGGACACAGCGCTGGTCCGGGTCAACCCGGATACCTATGACCACTCCATCGCCATCTACAAGAACCCTGTGGTCGCGTTGATGGAGATGGGGCTCGTCGTCGCGGTCCTGTTCCACGCCCTCAACGGCGTCCGCGTGATCCTGGTCGACTTCTGGTCGCAGGGCCCCCGCTTCCA
Organism: Nocardia sp. NPDC055029; assembly: GCF_053608525.1. NCBI lineage: Bacteria > Bacillati > Actinomycetota > Actinomycetes > Mycobacteriales > Nocardiaceae > Nocardia > Nocardia sp. NPDC055029. The sequence goes on along the minus strand of NZ_JBSGVQ010000001.1, from coordinate 435,902 downwards.
GAAGCAGATGCTCTGGATCGTGCTGGCCATCTGGGTTCTGGTCTCTGCCGCCGGCATCGGCCGCCAGTTCTTCTACCTGCTGACGGAGCACTGATATGTCTGCACCTGTCCTCGGCAAGTCCTACGATCGCCCCGCCAGCCTCGACGCCCCCCGGTCCCCTCGGGCGAACTCGAACGGCAACTTCGAGAAGTACGCGTGGCTGTTCATGCGCATCTCGGGCCTGTTCCTGATCATCCTGGTGCTCGGCCACATGTTCATCATGCTGATGATCGATGGTGGCGTGAACCGCCTGAACTTCGCGTTCGTGGCCGGTCGCTGGTCCAGCCCGTTCTGGCAGTTCTGGGACCTGTCCATGCTGTGGTTGGCTCAGCTGCACGGCGGCAACGGCCTGCGCACCATCATCGATGACTACTCCCGCAAGGACTCCACCCGATTCTGGCTCAAGACCATCCTGGTGGTCTCGATGATCCTCATCGTGAGCGTCGGCACGTACGTCATCTTCACCTTCGATCCCAACATCACCGGTTAGGAACAGGCCACCTCGCATGAGTGAATCCCGTCCGATTCAGGAGCATCGCTACGACGTCGTCATCGTCGGCGCCGGTGGCGCGGGTATGCGCGCGGCGATCGAGGCAGGCCCCCGGGCTCGCACCGCGGTCCTGACCAAGCTGTACCCGACCCGCAGCCACACCGGCGCTGCCCAGGGTGGCATGTGCGCCGCGCTGGCCAACGTCGAAGAAGACAACTGGGAATGGCACACCTTCGACACCGTCAAGGGTGGTGACTACCTGGTCGACCAGGACGCCGCGGAGATCATGGCCAAGGAGGCCATCGACGCGGTCATGGACCTGGAGAAGATGGGCCTGCCGTTCAACCGCACGCCCGAGGGCAAGATCGACCAGCGTCGTTTCGGTGGCCACACCCGTGACCACGGCAAGGCGCCCGTGCGTCGCGCGTGTTATGCCGCCGACCGCACCGGTCACATGATCCTGCAGACGCTCTACCAGAACTGCGTCAAGCACGACGTCGAGTTCTACAACGAGTTCTACGTGCTCGACCTGGTGATGACCGAGTCCGAGCGTGGCCCCGTCGCCACCGGCGTCGTCGCCTACGAGCTGTCCACCGGCGAGATCCACGTCTTCCACGCGAAGTCGATCGTGTTCGCCACCGGCGGCTCGGGCCGCATGTACAAGACCACCTCGAACGCGCACACGCTGACCGGCGACGGCATGGCGATCGTGTTCCGCAAGGGCCTGCCGCTCGAGGACATGGAGTTCCACCAGTTCCACCCGACAGGCCTCGCCGGCCTCGGCATCCTCATCTCCGAGGCTGTTCGTGGTGAGGGTGGCATCCTGCGCAACGCCTCCGGTGAGCGCTTCATGGAGCGCTACGCCCCCACCATCAAGGACCTCGCGCCGCGTGACATCGTCGCCCGCTCGATGGTGCTCGAGGTGCTCGAGGGCCGTGGCGCCGGGCCGAACAAGGACTACGTCTACATCGACGTGACCCACCTCGGCGAGGACGTGCTCGAGGAGAAGCTGCCCGACATCACCGAGTTCGCGCGCACCTACCTGGGCGTCGACCCGGTCAAGGAGCTCGTGCCGGTCATGCCGACCTGCCACTACGTGATGGGCGGTATCCCCACCCGCATCCGTGGCGAGGTGCTGCGCAACAACACCGACGTGGTCCCCGGCCTCTACGCCGCCGGTGAGTGCGCGTGCGTCTCCGTGCACGGCGCCAACCGTCTCGGCACCAACTCGCTGCTGGACATCAACGTGTTCGGCCGGCGCGCGGGTATCGCGGCCGCCGAGTACGCCCAGCGCACCGAGTTCGTCGAGATGCCGGAGAACCCGGCGCAGATGGTGCAGGACTGGCTGTCGCTGATCCTGTCCGACCACGGCAACGAGCGGGTGGCCGACATCCGCACCGAGCTGCAGTATTCGATGGACATGAACGCCGCGGTGTTCCGTACCGAGGACACCCTCAAGCAGGCCCTCACCGACATCCACGCGCTCAAGGAGCGCTACACCCGGATCACGGTGCAGGACAAGGGCAAGCGCTACAACAGCGACCTGCTCGAGGCCGTCGAGCTGGGCTTCCTGCTCGAGCTGGCCGAGGTGACCGTGGTCGGCGCGCTCAACCGCAAGGAATCGCGTGGCGGCCACGCTCGCGACGACTACCCGGACCGCGACGACACGAACTTCATGCGGCACACCATGGCCTACAAGGAGGGTCCGGAGCTCATCTCCGAGATCCGCCTCGACTTCAAGCCGGTGGTGCAGACCCGCTACGAGCCGATGGAGCGTAAGTACTGATGACTGCTGTAGCCGAACCCACCACGCAGAAGCCGGCCCCCGTTCCCGAGGGCTCGGTCATGGTCACCGTCAAGGTGGCCCGGTTCAGCACCGAGAACGACAAGGGCGCGTACTGGGATTCGTTCCAGGTGCCGGTCCTGTCGACCGACCGCTTCCTCAACGTGCTGATCTACATCAAGTCCTACCTGGACGGCACCCTCACCTTCCGGCGCTCCTGCGCCCACGGCGTGTGCGGTTCGGACGCGATGCGGATCAACGGTGTGAACCGGCTGGCCTGCAAGGTGCTGATGAAGGACCTGCTGCCCAAGGGCGACAAGCACCTCACCATGACCGTCGAGCCGATCCGCGGCCTGCCGGTGGAGAAGGACCTCGTCGTCGACATGGAGCCGTTCTTCGACGCCTTCCGTGCCGTCAAGCCGTACCTGATCACCTCGGGTAACGAACCGACCCGCGAGCGCATCCAGTCCCAGCACGACCGCGCCCGCTTCGACGACACCACCAAGTGCATCCTGTGCGCCTGCTGCACCACCTCCTGCCCCGTGTACTGGAGCGACGGCAGCTACTTCGGCCCGGCCGCGATCGTGAACGCCCACCGCTTCATCTTCGACAGCCGTGACGAAGGCGCCCGCGAGCGTCTCGACATCCTCAACGACGTCGAAGGCGTGTGGCGCTGCCGCACCACCTTCAACTGCACCGACGCGTGCCCCCGCGGCATCGAGGTCACCAAGGCCATCCAGGAAGTCAAGCGGGCCCTGCTCTTCACCCGCTGACCTCCCCCGGTCCGGCGAAGGCCGCCTTCATCTTTCGATGGAGGCGGCCTTCGCCGTGTTCTCGGCGTTCGCCCAGGTAACTCAGCCTGCGTAGCCGAAGACCGGGTAGTGGTCGCTGTAGTCGGTATAGGTATATGTCGTGCCTGCGCTGGTGACGCTCCAGCTCGGGCTCTTCGCTCGGCGGGTTTCGTTGACGTAGCGGCCGGGGACCGGGTGGCCGTTGATGGGCAGGACGTAGTCGAGGTGCTCGGAGGCGTATTCGGGACTGTATTGGTCGACACAGACAGTGTTGTCGCGGCAGTCCCAGGAGAACGGGTGACCGGAATGCTCGGGGCCGACGGCACCGAGTTCGGCGAGCATGGACGGGTATTCGGCGCTGGATTCGATCACGTTCATATCGCCCGCCACATACACCGGCTCAGTGGCGGGGATACGTTCCGAAGCGAGGAAGGCCTTGATCTGGGCGCGCTGTTTGGCCCGCATCTGACCGGGTTGCCCCGAACTGCACCCGTCGTCTTCGGACTGCATGTGCGTGCCGATCACGTGCACCGGACCGCTCGGCGCGGCCAGTTTCACGTAGGCGAAGCCCTTGTTGGAGAACCAGTCCGCGCCGCACGCGTCCTTGTACACGAACTGGACCTTGCGGCTGATCGGCCAGCGGCTGACGATGGCGACGCCGCCGTCCTCGGGCGTGGTAGCGGAGTACGACCCCTGGGTGGCATCCCAGCCGGAGCGGGATCGACCGACCACGGGCGTCTGGTTCGGGTAGGTCTGCTTCAGATTGTTCAGCAGCCGGTCGCCACCCTCGTTGTGGAACAGCTCCTGGAGCACCACCACGTCCTGGCCGGCCAGGACGTTCTGCTGGGCAACCAGGTCGGCGCGCTGCTCCTGCCCCCAGTTGGGGTAGAGGGCTTCGGGAAGCATGAACACGTTGTAGGAAGCGATCTTCGGATCGGCTTTCGGCGCCGCGGCCGCGGGTGTGGCGACGTGCAGCAGCGCAGCGGTGCCGCACAGGACGGCGAGTATCAAGCGTTTGAACATGAGGCATTTTGATCATGCGATCACTACACCGGCGAGCGCTCGGCATCCTCGACATCAAAACGTTACATGCAACGTAACTTTGTAATCCCCAATTCAGGGGGTGTTGGTGCGCAGTGCGGGCCGACGACACCGAGCGGCGGCATCGAGAACCGCAGAGCGCTAGGGGCAACATGCGGTCACCGGGTCGATCGACGGTATCGACGTCCTGCCCGGATCGGTGCTACTCGTCGGCGGACTCGCGACGATGATCGTCGGCACGATCGGATGGTGGCTCATCGGCGCCTTCGCCGAGCGGGTAGGCGAAGACCGCTAGATGTAGGGGGCTGCGGCGTCGAGGACGGCGGTGCGGTAGGGGCGGCCGAAGAGGATGGCGTGGGCAAGGAGGAGGGGGAGGGCGTGGAGGGGGATGCGGGATTGCCAGTCGGGGGCGAGGGGGTGGATGTCGTTGTAGGCGGCGATGATTCGGGGGAAGTGGGGGGCGGCGCCGAAGAGGGTGAGGGTGGCGAGGTCGGTTTCGCGGTGGCCGCCGTGGGTGGCGGGGTCGATCAGCCAGGGGGTGTCGGCGGGGCCCCAGAGGACGTTGCCGGGCCAGAGGTCACCGTGGATGCGGGACGGGGGTTCGGGTGGGGCTTCGATGTGGATCGATTCGACGGTGGCGGCGTCGGCGGGGTCGAGGGCGCCCGCGTCGACGGCGAGTTTCAGGTACGGCAGGATGCGGTGCTCGCGGTACCAGGTCGGCCAGTCGTCGCCGGGAGTGTTGTCCAGGGGTAGGCCGCCGAGGAAGCCGTCGGTGGTGGCGCCGAAGGCCGGGGCGCCCGCTCGGTGGGTGTGCGCCAGTGCCGCGCCGAATCGTTCGGCGGCCGCGCGACTCGGGTCGGCGTGGTCGATCCACTCCATCAGCAGGAGCTCTTCGGTGACCGCGTAGACCTCGGGCACCGCGACACCGCCCGCCTCGCGCAGCCAGCGCAAACCCTGCGCCTCTGCCGCGAAGAGACCGGCGGGCGCAGCCGTGGACTCAGCCGTCGGCGCGGCGGAAGCGCCACCCGGCCAGGTCTTGAGGAACAGGTGCGTCCCGTCGTCGAGCACGATCCGCTCGGCGACACAGATCGAGCCACCCGTGACAGGTGTCGTGCGCAGCCGCTGATGCGCGAGAAAGGTCGGCAGCAGATCCGGGTGCGCTCGCAGAAACGGCAGGTCCACGCGGCCATCTTGCCCATCCGGCGGCGAGCACGGTCGGCGAACCGCCCGAATGCCGCGACCACTTTTTGTAAACAGGTATTACTAAACACTGTTCATAAACCCGGTCGGCGTGGTCTCATGGTCTCGGAACGTGTTCTACATCACCTGCGAGAGCGGCGTGACGGACCGGAGGAGACACCCGTGATCAGCCCCAACATCCCGGCAGGATTCGATTTCACCGACCCAGACCTGCTGGCCACCCGATTGCCGATCGAGGAGTTCGCCGAGTTGCGGCGGACAGCGCCGGTCTGGTGGTGCGCGCAGCCGGACCGGGCCAGCGGGTTCGACGACGGTGGCTACTGGGTGGTGTCCAAGCTGGCCGACATCAAGGAGATCTCGAAGAATCCCGACGACTTCTCCTCGCACGAGAACACCGCCATCATCCGGTTCAACGAGGAAACCACCCGCGAGCAGATCGACATGCTCGGCAACATGCTGATGCTGAACCTGGATCCGCCGCAGCACACCAAGATCCGGCGGATCGTGTCCAAGGGATTCACGCCGCGCTCGGTGGAGAATCTGCGGGCGGCGCTCACCGAGCGGGCCGAGCGGATCGTGTGGGAGGCCAAGAAGACGGGGCGGGGTGACTTCGTCGAGCAGGTCGCGTGCGAACTGCCGCTGCAGGCCATCGCCGAGCTGATCGGCGTGCCGCAGGAAGACCGGATGAAGCTGTTCGACTGGACCAACCAGATGATCTCCTACGACGATCCGGAGTTCGAGGGCAATCACCACACCGCGACGGCCGAGGTCATGGGCTACGCCTGGAACATGGCCGAGCAGCGGCGCGGGTGTCCCGCGTCCGACATCGTCACCCAGCTGGTCAACGCCGACGTCGACGGCGAGCACCTCGGCTCGGACGAGTTCGCGTTCTTCGTCATCCTGCTCGCGGTCGCGGGCAACGAGACCACCCGTAACTCGATCACCCACGGCATGAAGGCCTTCGTCGACAACCCCGACCAGTGGGAGCTCTACAAGGAGCAGCGCCCGCGCACCGCACCGGACGAGATCGTGCGCTGGGCGACACCGGTGACCGCGTTCCAGCGCACCGCCACCCGCGACCTGGAACTCGGCGGTCAGCAGATCATGAAGGGCCAGCGGATCGGATTGTTCTACAGCTCGGCCAATTTCGACGAGGAAGCCTTCGCCAACCCCTTCGAATTCGATGTGCTGCGCAACCCCAACCCGCACGTCGGCTTCGGCGGCACCGGCACGCACTACTGTGTCGGCGCCAATCTCGCCCGCCTCGAGATCGACCTGATGTTCAATGCCATCGCCGACGCGATGCCGAATCTGCGCCAGGTCGCCGATCCGGTGCGGCTGCGCAGCGGCTGGCTCAACGGCATCAAGCGCTGGGAAGTCGAATACGCTTGAACCGAGACGTGATCGAGGGGGTAGCCGGGTGACGGGCAAGGCGCGTGGCCGTGCGCCGGTGGTGACCGATGCCGATATCCGGCGGGTCTCGCGGGCGCTGCTGGCCGAGCAGGGTCCGGACGCGGTCACTCTGCGGGCGATCGCCCGCGAACTCGGGGTCACCGCGCCCGCGCTGTACCGGCACTACGCCTCGCGCGACGAGTTGATCGAGCGGATGCGGGTGGAGTTCTGCGCCGATCTGGCCGAGTACCTCTCGGCCGAGATCGAACCGCTGCCCGACGACGGCGCAGTGCAGTTCCTGGCCATCTGCCGGGGGTTCCGGCGGTGGGCGCTGGCGAATCCCAGGGAATTCACCCTGGTGTTCGCCTCGCCCACCTCGGGCCGGTCGATGATGCGCCGCTTCGACGAGCCCTTCGGCCGGATCTTCCTCGCCGCCGCGGGCAGGCTGCTGGCCGGCTTCGAGATCGCGACCCCGCCGGGCGAGACCATCCCTGCCGAACTCCGCGACGACCTCATCGGTTTCCAGACCGAACTGCTCGCCATGCTCTCGGAGTCCGGGCAGAAGTTCCCGGCCGAGAAGCTGGATCTCGGCGTCACGTACCTGATGGTGCAGATCTGGGCCCGGCTGTTCGGCCATGTCACCCTCGAGGTCTTCGGCAACTACCCCATCCCCCTGGCCGACCCGGAAGTCATGTTCGACGCCATGCTCGCCGACTTGGCCCGCACCACCGGTTTCGCCGGCTGAAAAGTCCTGGTCGCGAGTTCGATCGCCACGGACGTCTCGACTCTGTCGGTGCGGTGGGTCAAGATCGAGCGGTAACCGAGAGGGACGGGGAGTGACTGGCGATGGAGCGCGAGCAGTTCGTGCAGACCGTGATGACGAGTGTGCGGGCCCACGGGGTCGGTGATGCCGAATACTCCGCCGACGAGTTCAGCGTGCATCACAGCGACGGACGGGTTATCTACCTGGACAACATCTTTCGCGAGTGCCAGCACCTGGACGCCGAGGAGAGCGGCGAACGGATCACCGCGTTCGTCGCGGCGATGACCAGTTCGGACGAGGTGCCGGAGGACTGGGATTCGGTCCGGCCGATGCTGCGCTCGGTGCTGCGGCCGGTGACGCTCGGCCAGGACGGACCGCGGCCGCTGCATCGGGCGGCGTTCCCGTTCATCGACGAGGTGGTCGTCGTCGATCTGCCACGGACCCGGTCGTTCGTCTGCGTCGACCAGCCCGCGACATGGGGTGTCACCGCCGAGCAGGTGTTCGCCGAAGCGCGGAACAATCTGGCGGCGCTGTCGCAGCCCGGCTCGCCCGACGACCTGCAGATCCTGCGGTTCGTCGACGACGGGGATTCCTACTTCGCCTCGTGGCTGCTGGTGCCCGGCTGGCTGGCCGGATACGCGGGCGGAGAGTTTCGCCCGGTCGCCTTCATCGCCGAAAACGATTCGCTGCTGGTCGTTCCCGACGATCCGGAGCTGCTGGTCGAGGTGTTCGAGATGGTGGAGCAGCAGTACCGCGACGCCGCGCGCCCGGTGTCGCCGCAGGCGTACACGGTGAACGAGGACGGCGCGGTCGTCCCGTTCGACGAGGCGGGCGAGCACCCGTCGATGCCGCTGGCGCTGCGGGCCCGCGCAGGCCTGGCCGCGACCGAGTACAGCATCCAGACCGACTACCTCAACAACACCTTCGAAGAATTCCTGGAACTGCCCGACCTCGACATCGACCCCGCCTACGCGGCCACCGTCAACTACGAGGAATCCACCGACGGCGCCTTCACCTCGGTCGTCTGGGGCGAGGGCGTCGAATACCTGCTCCCCGAAACCGATGTCGTCCGCTTCCTGCGTCGCGACGACAACAACGAAGTCGAACTCCTGTGCACCGTCCCCTTCCCCACCGTCGTGGAAATCCTCGGCCTCACCCCTCTCCCCACCCTCGAGCCCACCCGCTTCGAAGCCCGCCACTGGCCCGACTCCACCGCCATCGCCCGCCTCGTCGCCGCCGACATCGAACAGTAGGGCTCACTCCAGAGGCGGGGCGGTTGACCAGGTTTCGCCTGCGATGACGAGGTGGTCGAGGTAGCGCAGGCCTACGGTGGTGGCGGCTCGGGTGAGCAGGGTGCTGGCGCGGCGGTCGTCGGGGCTGGGGGTCGGGTCGCCGGAGGGGTGGTTGTGGACGACGGCGAAGGCTCGGCCGTCGTGGCGCAGGACGGTGTTGAGGATTTCGCGGACGGGGACAGCGACGTGGTCGATGGCGCCTTCGGCGACGAAAGCGCGGTGGCGCAAACGGTTCTGGGTGTCGCAGATGAGGACGAGCAGGCGCTCGACTCTGGCGCCGGCGAACAGGGGTACCGCGACGCGGGCGATGTGGTCGGGGGTGGTCAGTTGCGGCACCGATTCGGTGGTGCGGGAGCGTGTGCCGAGGTGGAACGCGGCGATCACGGTGGCCGCCTTGGCAGGGCCGATGCCTGCTCTGCGGGCCAGTTCCTCCGGTCGCGCCGCGGCGAGCTCGGCCAATCCGCCATATTCGCAGAGCAGTTGGGCCGCCAGCTCCAGCGCGGAAAGTCCCCGTGTGCCCTGTCCGAGCAACAGCGCGAGCAACTCACCGTCACTCAGCGCGTGCGGGCCGAGTAGCAGCAGCCGCTCGCGCGGGCGCTGGGCGACGGGCAGATTCGCGATCGGTACCGACATCGTTCCCCCTGCGGATCGGCGACGATGACGATGATCCCAGCAGGTACCGACAGATTCGCGACGCAGCTATCCTTCGGCCACCGGTTCGGCGCCGACGACCGAGTCGGCCGGTGGTGCGCTGAAGATCGAATCGGCCATCAGCCGCTCCAGATTGCGAAGCTGGCGCTCGTGCACGACGATGCGCCGCAACGCCTCGTTGACGGTCGCGTTGCTGTCGGCGGTGCCCATGATGTCGGCTGCCGCGGCCAGCAGGTGCTGATCGAGATCTATCCGCAGGGATCGCAATCGTCCTCCTTCGTCGGTCGCAATCTTGCGTTATGCGCGCCGCGCGCGTCCGCCGATTCACCGCGTCGTTACCGAATAACCGCGTTCGCAAGTACGCACAGCAACCGCGCGGAACCGCGTCGATCACTCGTCAGCAAGCGCACAGAAAACGCTGATGATCGTCGGAATCAGCGGTCGAGCCCCATCCGAACTGTGCAGTTTGCACAGTTGTGCGCGTCGTTGTTGTCGCCATGGCTGCGCGGTGCTTGCCTGGAGGCATGTTCTCCGAGGCACAGCTGTATTCGCCGGTGACGCGCGAGCGCGACGGCGATGTCACCGTGCACCTGAGCTCGGATCACCCCGGCGTCAACGACGAGGTCTACCGCGCGCGGCGCAACGCCATCGCCGCGATGGCACTCGACTACACGGTGGGCAACCCGATACCGCACGTCGACTACACCGACGAGGAACAGCAGGTGTGGCGGATCGCCTCGGCCGAACTGGCCCGCAAGCACGAGATCTACGCATGCGGCGAAGTGCGCGAGGCAGCGGCGAACCTGGCCCTTCCGCACGATCACATCCCGCAGCTCGACGAGGTCTCCATGCTGCTCAGGCCGCTCACCGGCTTCAGCTATGTGCCTGCCGCAGGCCTTGTTCCGTTGCGCGAGTTCTTCGGCTCCTTCGCCGAGCGCACCTTCCACTCGACCCAGTACATCCGCCACCACTCGGCCCCGCTGTACACCCCGGAACCCGACGCGATCCACGAGATCATCGGCCACGCCAGCCAGATCGCGAGCCCGCGCTTCGCCGCGCTGTACGAGACGGTCGGCGCGGCGGTCGGCCGCTTGCAGACCCAGACCGCGCTCAAATTCCTGGCCGACGTGTTCTGGTTCTCGCTCGAGTTCGGCGTCGTCCGCGAGGGTGACGAGATCCGCTGTTACGGCGCCGGATTGCTGTCCTCCTACGGTGAGATCGACGAGTTCCGCCACGCCCGGCTACGCCCGCTCGACGTCGCCGAAATGGGCACCATCACCTACGACATCACCCACTACCAGCCGGTGTTGTTCTGCGCGGATTCGGTGGATCAGATCGTCGATGTGCTCGGCGAATTCTTCGCGACCATGGACGACGAGACGCCGGCCAGACTCGGGCACCGCCCGCACCCGGTGGCATAGATCCATTCGAAAACGTTGTTACAGAACACAGTTCGACATTCTTCGATTCTCATCTACTGAGATCTGACAGGCGCGACGGACTGATCGGCTGTTATTTTCGACCGGTTCTTCGAGCTTTTTGAAAGGGTCGGGTAGACCGAAAATGACTGTGGATGTGACAGATACGCAAGCCGATCAGAACCCCGAGCCGGAAGCGCCGCTGTGGCTGCAGGGCCGCGAAGCGGTGATCGCCGCCGCGGCGCCGGAGGAATGGCGCGGCAACGTCCCCGACTACGAGCTGAGCCACGAGGTGATCCCCCGCGAGCGCAGCACCTCCCACGCGCCCGGCTCGCTCGAGGCGATCGTCGAGGACCTGGTGAAGGTCTTCGAGATGGAGGTCTCGCACAAGGGCGATCCGGCCACCTGGCTGTCGGTGGTCGCCGAGCAGTACCGCGGCCGGGTCAACGGCGGCGAGTGGCAGGACGCCGAGGAGTTCGCGCGGATCGGCAGCTACAACATCCTGATCGGCGACAACCCGTTCTACGAGGCGGCGAACGAGACCTTCGAGTCCTCGCACAAGGTCTTCCACACCGCGTTCCCCGGCGGCTTCTTCTGGGAGGTCATCGAGGTGCTGTCCGGCCCGCCGACCGTGAGCTTCCGCTGGCGGCACTGGGGCAGGTACGAGGGCGAGTACAAGGGCCACCAGCCCACCGGCGAGCAGATCGAGATGTTCGGCGTGACCATCGCCCGCGTCAGCGAGGATCTGCGCATCCTCGAGCTGGAGCACTTCTACGACAACAACAAGCTGCTCGGCCCGCTGGCCCACGGCTGCCCTGTGCAGCACGGCAAGTCGGAGTGATCAGGCCTGATCGTCGAACGGCAGGCCTGCCTGCAGGAATGTCAGGGCGTCGCTGACGTTGGTGACATTCATCGGAGTGGCGGGCGCGATGGCGAGCATGGAGCCGATCATCGCGCCCGCGGCTACCCGCACATCGAAATCGTCCGCGGACCGACCCGTGTAGTCGGCCAGCATCTGGGCGGCGAGTTCGATACTGCGCAGAAATTCCAAACCGATCGCCGAGCGTAGTTCCGGCACGTGAAACAGCAGCGCCTGCCGTTCCTGCTCGAAGGCGAGGTCGGCGGGCGACATCCGCCCGAACACCGCCGCTGTCGCGGTGCGGATGGCGGTGATCGGATTCAGGCCGCGCGGGAGCGTGGCCAGCTCCTCGATCATCACCGGGTCCTGGTCGTCGGCGACGACCAGCTGTTCCTTGGTCGGAAAGTAGCGGAAGAAGGTACTCGGGGACACCTCGGCCGCCGCCGCGATCTGCTCCACCGTCGTCTCGGTGTAGCCCTGTTCCCGGAACAGCCGGAACGCCTCGACCCTGATGGTTCGGCGGGTCCGCTCCTTCTTCCGCTCGCGTAGCGACATCTCAACCGACATGTATCGATTCTGCCGCATCCGAGTCGGTCACCGGTGCCGTCGGTCGCCGCAGCCCCAGCGCGGTCACGAGTCCGGCGACCAGACACAGCGCCGCGCACAGCCCGAGCATCGTGTCCATGCCGGCGACGAAAGCCTGCTGCACCTGCCCCAGCATCGCCGGATCACCGGTCTCGCGCGCGACCGCGACGCCCGCGTTGACACCGTCGGAGATCGGCGCACGGTCGAGCGCGCCGAGGTCGGCCCGGTACCGGGTGGACAGCACGGTGCCGAGTACAGCCACGCCGATGGTGCCGCCCGCCTGCCGAAGCGCTTGCAGCAGTGCCGAACCCGAGCCCGAACGTTCAGCGGTCAGCTCACCCATCGCCAGGCCGACCGCGGCGGGCATGACCAGGCCCAACCCTGCGCCGAGCACCGTCGTCCACAACGCTGTCAGCCCGTAACCGCTCTCGACCGTGGTGAACGCGCCGAGGCCGAGGCCACCGGCGAGCACGAGCAGTCCGGCGGTGATCACTACCCGCACGCCGAGCCGGGGCAGCAGCAGGTCGACCAGTCTGCTGCCGATGACGAGTCCACCGATCAACGGCAGCAGCCGCAGCCCGCTGCCGAGCGCGTCGACGCCGAGCACGGCCTGGAAGTACTGCGGGACGGTGAAGAACATGCCGAACATCGCGAAGCTGACCAGGATCGAGATCGCGGTGCCCCACCGGAAGCCGGGCGCGGCGAACAGCGCGAGGTCGATCAGCGGATACTCGGTGCGGCGCTGCCACCACAGGAACACGGCGAGCGTCGCCGCCCCTGCCGCGACGACGAGCCAGCCGGCCAGGTCGTCCCAGCCGCGTTCACCGATCCGGATGAAGCCGTAGGTCAGCCCGAGCATGCCTGCCGCCGAGAGCAGTGCGCCGAGGAGATCGATGCGAAAAATGGTGTCGCTCCGCGATTCCGGCACCAGGGTTGCGACGGCCAGCGCGCCGATGACGACCAGCGGCACATTGATCAGGAACACCGATCCCCACCAGAAGTGCTGCAGCAGCCAGCCGCCGAGGATCGGGCCGAGCGGCAGGCCGATGGCGGTCGACGTGACCCAGATGGTCAGCGCGCGTTGCCGCTCGACGGGGTCGGTGAACAGCACCGGCAGCACCGACATCGACAGCGGTATCAGCGCGGCGGCGGCGATGCCGAGCACCACCCGCGCCACGATCAGCTGGCCGGCCGATGCGGCGACCGCGCAGGCCACCGAGGCCGCACCGAACAACACGAGCGCCGCGAGCAGGACTTTCTTACGCCCGTACCGGTCGCCGAGCGCGCCCGCGGGCAGCATCAGCGCGGCGAGCGCGAGCGTGTAGGCGCTGCTGAACCATTGCAGCGCAGCGGTATTCGCGTGCAGGTCGACCGCCAGGGTCGGCAGCGCGACAGTGAGCACCGTGACGTCGAGCCCGATCGTGAGCATCGCCATGGCGAGTGCGCCGAGGGCGAGCCAGCGGCGGGTGGATTCCGTCCGCATATCTCCTCCAAAATGAGAGTTACTTTCTTTTGCTAGTAACTCTCATTTGATTGCTCATGTCAAGAGCCGTCGCCCGTCGCCGCGCCGTCGCCGCGAGGGCTCGCTACGCTCTGATGCGATGAAGATCCGCGAACTCGGCGTGCGCGCCGCCTGTACCCTCGGCGCCGCCGCGATCGCCGCGGTCATGGCAGGCGCTCCCACCGCCTCCGCCGTACCGACGACCGACGCACCGCCGAGCAGCGGCTCGAGCACGACGACCACACCCCCGTTCACCACCCCGAACACCGACGGCTGCCCGCAGAAGACCCAGCCGCCGCCCCCGGTCGACACCTCCGAGGTACCGGCGCCGGGCGAGCCGACGCCGAGCGCGCTGCCGGTGCCATCGCCCGCCATCGGCGGTGACCGGATGAGCGAGTGCGGTGTCGTCCTGCCCAAGGGGGCGCTCCCGCTGCCCGCCGACATCTCGGCGACCTCGTGGATGGTGTCGGACCTCGACACCGGCCGGGTACTCGCCGCCAAGGACCCGCACGGCCGCTACCGGCCCGCCAGCACCATCAAGGTCGCGCTCGCCATCGTCGCGCTGCGCACCCTCGACCTGAACACGGTCGTCATCGGCACGCAGGCCGACGCCGACGTCGACGGCACCAGGGTCGGCATCGGGCCCGGCGGCCGCTACACCAACCGCCAGCTCATGCAGGCGCTGATCATGTGCTCGGGCAACGACGCCGCCCATGCCATCGCCACCCAGCTCGGCGGCGACAAGGCCGCCGTGGCGAAGATGAACGACGTGGCGAAGTCGTTGCGCGCGTTGGACACTCGCGCGGCGACCCCGTCCGGGCTTGACGGCCCCGGCATGAGCACCTCGGCCTACGACCTGTCGGTGCTGTTCCGCGAGGCGATGAACATCCCGCTGTTCGCCGAGCTCATCCACACCGAGCAGGTCGACTTCCCCGGCTACCCGGCCAACCCGGCGATCCCCGACGACTCCGACCACCCCGGCTTCCCGATCGCCAACGACAACCAGCTGCTCTACAACTACGAGGGCGCGATCGGCGGCAAGACCGGTTTCACCGACGACGCCCGCCAGACCTTCGTCGCCGCCGCCGAACGCGACGGGCACCGGCTGGTCGTCACCCTGCTCAAGGCCGACGTGCGCCCGATCCGGCCGTGGGAGCAGGCCGCCCGCCTGCTCGACTACGGCTTCGCGCTCGACGCCGACGACCGCATCGGCAAGCTGCCCGAAGCGGGCAGCGAGGCAGTGCAACCCAGCGTGCCGCTGGCCTCACCCCCACCGCGGGCCGACGGCTCACAGGCCGAGCCCGACCGGCAGCCGCATGAGGCCGCCCGCGTGGTCACCCTGATCGGCGCGCCGCTGTTCGTCATGGTGGTGCTGCTCTGGATCCGGCGGGCCTCCCGGCGCAGGCGCTGAGTCAGCGGCGCCTGCCGAACAGCACCAGCGCCAGCGCCGCGATCGCGCCCGCACCGAAGTAGGCAGCGCCCGCACCGGTCGACATGCCCTGTTCCACCACGCGCGGCCGGATGACCACCGCGTTCGGCGGCGCGATGTCGGCGCTGCGCTCGTTGTCGCGCGAGGTCGCCGCCCATGCGGTGGCGAACAGCAGGATCCGGTAGGTGATGTAGCTGAACACCATCAGGCCGATGATCGAGCCGAACGTCGCGCCCGCCGGGCTGCGCAACACTATCTGCAGGTAGAACGCGGCGATGACCTTGAACACCTCGAACGCGATCGCCGCCAGCGCCGCCGCCCGCGCGGCACTGCGCAGCGAGACCGGCTCGCGCGGCAATCGCGCGATCATCCAGGCGAACACCGCCCACGAGGCGAGCAGGCCGAGCGCGATCGACACCACCGACAGCACCAGCGTCGCCCCCGGCAGATGATCCGCCCCGATCGCCGCGAGCAGTTGCGCGCCGAGATCACTCTGCGCGAGCGCGGACAGCCCGAGCGAGACGATGAACGCCAGACCGAGGCCGACGAGCGCGCCCAGGTCGGACAGTTTGCTTCGCCACCAAGGACTTTCGGGGTGCTGCACCTCCCACTGCTCGGTGAGCGCCGCCCGCAGGTTCGCCATCCAGCCGAGCCCGGTGTAGAGACCGACGACCAGACCAAGCAGACCGACGGTGCCGCGCGATTGGATCGCCTGATCGATCAAGTCGTTGATCTGGGTGCCGAAGGCCCCGGGGATCTTCTCCTTGACACTGTCCTGGAGCTCGGTCAGCAGGTCGGGCTGACCGGCCAGGATGAACCCCGCCACCGAGAAGGCCACCATCAGCAGCGGAAACAGTGACAGCACAGTGAAATAGGTGATGCCCGCGGCGTAGTAGTCACCGCGTTGACGCTGAAATCGACCGCCTGCCCTGACCAGATGATCCAGCCAGGGCCTGCGCCCGATCTGCTTCTCGACCGCGGCCGAGATCTTGTCGACGACCTGCATGGCACGCGCCCCTTCAGCCGAAAACCTCAGGCGCGCACCGGGTCAGCGAGCCAGGAAGCCCACCCGGTCGTACACCTGAGCCAGTGTGTTGCCTGCGATCTCACGCGCCCGCTCGGCCCCCGCGGCGAGAATCCGATCCAGTTCGGCCTGATCGGACAGGTACTCCTGCACCTTCTTCTGGACGGGGGTGACGAATTCGACCAGCGCGTCGGCCACGTCGGCCTTGAGATCACCGTAACCCTTGCCCGCGAAATTCTCCTCCAGCGTGACGATCGGAGTTTCGGTGAGCGAGCTCAGGATGACGAGCAGGTTGCTCACGCCCGCCTTGTGCTCGGGGTCGTAGCGGATCTCGCGCTCGGTGTCGGTGACCGCCGACTTGACCTTCTTCGCGGTGACCTTCGGATCGTCGAGCAGGTTGATGAGGCCTGCGTCGGTGGAGGCCGACTTGCTCATCTTCGCGGTCGGATCCTGCAGGTCGAAGATCTTCGCGGTGCCCTTGACGATGTGCGGCTCCGGCACCACGAAGGTCTTCTTGAAGCGGGTGTTGAAGCGCTGGGCCAGGTTTCGGGTCAGCTCCAGATGCTGGCGCTGATCCTCGCCGACCGGCACCTGGTGCGGGCGGTAGAGCAGGATGTCGGCGGCCATCAGTACCGGGTAGGTGAACAGGCCGACGGTCGCGTTCTCCGCGCCCTGCTTGACCGACTTGTCCTTGAACTGGGTCATCCGGCTCGCCTCACCGAAACCGGTGATGCAGCTGAGGACCCAGGTCAGCTCGGCGTGCTCGGGCACCTGGCTCTGCACGAACAGGGTGGACTTGGCCGGGTCGACGCCGAGCGCGAGCAGCTGCGCGACGGCGCCCTTGGTGCGGGCCCGCAGCGCCTTGGGGTCCTGGCTGACGGTGATGGCGTGCATATCCGGGATGAAGTACAGCGCGTCGTAGTCGTCCTGCATGGTCACCCAGTACTGCAGCGCACCCAGGTAGTTGCCGAGGTGGAAGGAGTCGCTGGTGGGCTGGATGCCCGACAGCACCCGCTGCTTGCGTTCGGCCGTCGCGGCCGGGGCAGGACTGGACATGCCCCTGATCTTTCCATGGCCCTCAAGCGGAATTGCGCTGCACCCAGTTGCGCGGATCGACGCCGGGCATGCTCGGCTTGCCCGCCTTGACCATTCGCTGTTCGCGACGGGCGAGCAGCTGGTACGAGGGCGTGCTCGGCCCGGCGAGCGCACCGGCCAGGACCCGGGGCGCCAGCGGTGGGGCGACGTGCGCGGTGCGCAGGCTCCGGCACAGCGTGCTGTAGGCGAGCTGATCGGCGATCCCCCACTCGATGCCGTACATCCGCCGGATCCGGTCCGGGAGACTGCCCTGGACCAGCAGATACAGCGCCGAACCGACCTGCTCGGCCGGCGGGCGCAGCCGGTAGGCCTTGCGGTGACCTGCCAGGTAGGAACCGACCAGGCGGGCCTCGTCGGTGAGGAACAGCTCCGAGGAGTTCAGGTAGCCGTCGAAGTACCGGCGGAAGGCCGGGTAGTCGGCGGGTGCCGCGTCGCGTGGCATGCCGAACAGCTCGCCCCAGCGGACGTAGTCCTGGTAGAGGTCCTCGCGTTCGGTGGCGGTGAGTTCGCGCACCAGCCGGTCGTACATCGCCTCGGCCGAGTCGAAGGTGAAGGCCATGGTCATGAACATCAGGTGCGGATCGTGGGCCGCGTAGGCGGTGCCGGCGGGATGGTGTTCGCCCGCGTCCTCGGGCAGGGCGCCGACGACCTTGTCGTGCTTGCGCCGGGTGAAGGCCAGCGCGCGATCGGCTTCGGCCTTGCTGCCGAGGAAGACCGCCTCGAACAGGGCGCCGGTAACGGCCAGCCGGGTGTAGGGCGTCGCGCGATGCGCGGTGTGCTCGCTGGTGCCGACGAACAGCAGCGGATGGACCGCGCCGATCACCAGGGCCCGCACGCCGTAGGTCAGACCCACCGCCCGCTTGCTCATCACCCGTCGGATCATCGAATCGTCGGCGAAATATCCGGGTTCGCCCTGCCGTGCGGCCATGCTGCGCCTCCTCGTCGAGTGCATCTGGCAATAGAATCCACCAGATTTGTTAATCTGGCAAGAGTCTCTACCAGAAAACCGGCGCCGGAGGGCAGCACGCAGAATGGATGCTGTGACAGCACAACGGACATACGGCGGCGTCTCGGCGCAACAGCGACAGGCCCAGCGCCGTACCGCCCTGCTGGACGCGGCGCTCGACATCGTCGCCGAAGAGGGGCAGGCCAAGCTCACCGTCGCCGGGCTATGCGCCCGCGCCGGTCTCAACGAGCGCTACTACTACGAGAATTTCGAGCATCGCGAAAGCGTGCTGGAGGCCCTGCTCGACCGCATCGCCGAGGAACTGACCGGTGCGATCGTGGCGGCGTTGACCACCGCGCCCCCCGACAGCCGGTCGCAGTCGCACGCCGCGATCGACGCGGGCATCTCGGTGCTCACCGACGATCCGCGCAAGGCACAGGCCGCGCTGATCGCGGGCATGGCGACCCCGGAGTTGCGGGCGCGCACCGCCCGCACGGTGCGGGCCTTCGCCCGGCTCGTCGCCGCGGAAGGCACCGGTTTCTACGGGGTCGAGGTCCCGCAGAACCTGGTCGACTTCCGCGCGATCTACCTCATCGGCGGCTTGACCCAGACCCTGACCACCTGGCTGGCCGGCGACCTCGACCTCTCCCGCGCGGAACTGATCGACCAGGTCACCGAGGTATTCGTGCTCCTCGGTGACGATCTGGCAGGCCGCTACCGCTGACGGACAGCCGACCCGCGTGACCTAGACCGGCACGCACCCGTCGAGAATGACAACGCAGTCTGCGGCGGAACCGGTCGACAGCGCGTGCAGCAGGTTGCCGAGCACATCGCTGGAGCCCGAGGACGGATCGGCGATCCGCGCAACGCCGGCCTGGCCGAAGCTTTCCGGCGCCGAATCGGCTTCGGCCGTCGCCATTCCGGTGCTCGCCGCCATGATCGCGGTCAAGATGCTCGCGCTCACCAGTACTTGCTTCATCGATGTCTCTCCTCACGGGCAGCCTCGGGGCGACTGCTCCCGCGACGACGGTAACCAGACCGATCGGTCACCGGCAGCCACCAATTCAGGTGGCAGTGGAAGCTCTGGATCACTCCGTGAGAGCGACGGCGCCGAAGGTTTCCGGGTCGCCCTGCAGGACGACCCGGAAGGCGACGTCGCGGCGGGACCAGTAGGCGGCGCAGTCGCGCATGGCGCTGCCGAACCAGTCGCGCTCGGCGGGCTCCTCGGCGAGCAGGTCGGCCGAATTGCGCACCACCGCGACGTAACCGGGCGCGTCGCCGACGAAATCGTCCAGGTCACGCAGGCATTCGTCGAAGGCGTCCTTGTTCGCGCCGAAGTAGTACGGGAACTGGAAGGCCGCGGCGAATTCGTCGAAGAGTGCGGCGGTGGTGCGCATCTTGGGGCCGCGGAGTTCGCGGACGCGATAGTCGGCGGGCGAGTCGTAGCGGACGCCGCTGAACGCGGCAGCGTCGACGGCCAGCGCGCCGAACACGGGCTGCGGCGCGGCCGGGGCCTCAGTGGTGGGACGAGCAAGAAACTGCGACAACGTCATTCGCATCAGCGCATCCTCGTGAAGGTCTCGTAGTGATCACCGGTGTACCAGGCCGTACCGTCGCTGCCGGTGACGATGCGTTCGGCATCGCGACCCCGGTTGCGCTGCTTGGGATTGACGTCCCACTCCTGGTAGGTCACCGGCTTGCCCGCCGAATCCTTCGGCGGCAGTTTGGTTCCCCGGTTCATCCACTGCTCACCGCCCTTGGTCCCCGGCGCGTTCGCCGAATCCGGCCAGCGGCCCCCATCGATCTCGAGGAGGGTCGTGTAGGCGCGATCGGGCACGCCCGCCGCCCCGTTGCCCGGCGCCGCGCTGGCATTCCCGATGGGCGGGCCCGGTTTCGGCGCGGCCTTGGTGGTGGTGATCCCGGCGACCGCGCGAGTGGTGGTCGCCACCGTGGTGGTGCCGTCGCCGCCGCGTCCGGTGAGCAGGGTGAAACCCACCGCGAGGACGATGAGCACGAGGCCGCCGAGCAGCCCGAGGGTTTTGCGCGAGAGATTCACCGGTACCGCACCGTCACGGGAGCGTGGTCAGTCATGACAGACGAATCTACGTCACCAGCGCGCCCGCTCGAGCACGGACGCAAGTCATGGCCGCCCGTGGATGGACGGAAGCAGGGCCGCTGTGGACCTGGCCGTCTCCGCTACCGAGTAGTGGCACGGTTCCCTCCGGTGCGTTGTTTGGCTGCACACCCGACGCTCAGGGCCCGCCACCGTGCGCCGGGGTGCTGTCAACGATTCTGCTCCGTATAAGGCGAAACCGCCTACGCTAGACATATGCGCCTGAAATACGCTGGAACCATGAACACGACAGGCGATGTGATCCGGCGTCGCCGGAAGCAGCTGGACATGTCCCAAGCGGCTCTCGGGCGGCTTGTTGGGGTAGATCAGAAAACGATCAGTAGATACGAGTCCGGCGAGCTGACGCCGGACCTCATCACCGGCACCAAGCTTGCCGATGTCCTCGGTGTCTCCGTCAACGAACTAGCTGGACGTGTATCCCGCACGCTCGACCTGTCCGGCGATTGGTGGGCCGCTTGGCAGACCTGGGGAGACACCGGCGAGCGGATAGACGTACACGAACTAGGGATGATGCAAGACGGTTCGTTCCTCGAGCTGGACGGAGCCCGTGCCCGTCCGGTAGACGAAGGTTCGTACACCTGGCGTGGCGAGCTTCGGTTGTGGGACAACGAATCCCTGATGGGTTGGTACGTCGCGACCGAGGGCGCGGTGAGGTCCAAAGGATCGTTGTACTTCGCGCTGCACCCGCAAGGGCTCGCGCTGGCCGGTTCGTGGGTGGGCCAATCCGCTGCCGGGCTCGTGATTCGTGGATGGGGCGCGATCGTTCGGCACCAGCGGCTCGCGGAACCGTTGATAGACCTACTCAGGGCTACTGATGGAAACTTGACCGCATGGCCGAAGAGTCTCTAGTCACCGTCACGATTACCGCTGAAACCGCAGAGTGGCTAGCCGAGTTCACCCGACGTCTGGTGGCAGACCGGCTGGCCGCGTGCGGGAACATCGTCCCGGCGGTGCGGTCGATCTACTCGTGGAACGGCGAGGTCCAGGACGACGCCGAAGCCCTGGTGTTGATCCACACCCGTGCATCACTGGTCGACGCGATCATCCGCCGAGCCGACGACGAACACCCGTACGACACTCCCCAGGTGTTGGCTGTGCCACTTACCGGCGCACACCCGGGGTATGCAGCTTGGGTGGTTGAACAGACCATTGGTTGATCTGAGCAACCCGGAGCCGGGCAAGCTGCGTGCTCACCGGTACTGCACCGTCACGGGAGCGTGGTCGGACCACCGCTGGTCGTAGGCGTCGGCGCGTTCGACGACGGCCTGCTTGGCGCGGGAACGCAGGTCGCCGAGGGCGAGCTGGTAGTCGATGCGCCATCCGGAGTCGTTGTCGAAGGCGCGGCCGCGGTAGGACCACCAGCTGTAGGGGCCCGCGACATCGGGATGCAGGGCGCGCACCACGTCGACGTAGCCCGCGGCCAGCAGGTCGGCGATCCAGGCGCGTTCCTCGGGCAGGAAGCCCGCCGACTTCTGGTTGCCCTTCCAGTTCTTGAGGTCGACCTCGGCGGGTGCGATATTCCAGTCCCCGCTCACCACGAACTCCCCGGTGCGGGTCTTCAGGTAGGCGCCCAGCTCGGCCATGAACCGGTACTTCTCGTCCTGCTTCGGGGTGTTCTCCTCGCCCGAGTGCACGTACACGCTCGCCACGGTGACGTCATCGAAGTCGGCCTCGATATACCGCCCCGAGTCGGCGAACTCGCTGCTACCGAACCCGATCCGTACCGCGTCGGGCGCGCGCCGCGACAGAATCCCGACACCGGCCCGCCCCTTGGACTCCGGTTCCGCGTGCGAGAGCACCCACCCCGCGTCGAGTGCGGGCGCCAGCGCGGTAGCGACCTGCGCGTCGGTCGCCCTGGTCTCCTGCAGGCACACGATGTCGGCTTCGGTCGCGTCCAGCCACGACAACATGCCCTTGGTCGCGGCGGCGCGCACGCCGTTGACGTTCACAGTCGAGAGGATTATCGGCACCGAACGACCGTACAATGGCTAGTCAGGAATGCTCCCCCCGGACACTGTCGTCCAGGAAGGGGTGAATGACGATGACGTCACGCACCGCCAAGTCCACTGTCCCCGCCGCGCCTGTCAAGGCCTTGCATCTCGGGTCCGGTGATCCGGTCCTGCTGTTGCACGGGTTCATGTTGTCGCCGCACTGTTGGGAGCAGGTCGCGCGGCGAATGTCGTCGAATTGCGAGGTTTATGCCCCTGCCTTCGCCGGGCACTGGGGTGGACCCAAGGTCGAGGGCTGGTTTCTGGACGTCTACGCGCTGGCCGATCAGATGGAGGACCAGCTCGACGCGCTGGGCTGGCGCACCTGCCATATCGCCGGAAATTCGCTAGGCGGCTGGGTGGGCCTCGAGCTGGCGAGACGCGGCCGGGCCCGCACCCTGACCACCGTGGCCGCGGCGGGCGGCTGGGCCTCACCCTCGATCAGCCAGGTCAGGGTCGGCTTGAAGTTCGCCTCGATGATCCCGTTCGTCGAGATCGGCAAGCTGCTCGGCGGGGTGGCGATCAACAATCCGCTCATCCAGTACGTGGCCGCGTTACTGCTGGCCAAGAACACCGGCGCCGTCTCGCGCCGCGACTTGGCGACCACCATCACGGCGGTGTTGCACTGCGACGCGATGATCCCGCTGATCCTCGGCAGCCTCCGCGCCCCGGGGATGGACGACCTCGGCGAGCTCACCACCCCCGTGCGCATGCTGCTCGCCGAGTACGACCGGATCATCCCCAACCGCGTCTACGCCACCCGCTACCTGCGCGAACTCCCCGACTCCGCCGACCGCATCCTGGTGCACGGCGTGGGCCACGTGCCGATGCTGGAGGCACCCGACCGGATCGCGACGCTCATCGCCGAGCACATCTACGCCAGCCGCGGGCACCTGCGCGCGATCTGAACCCGCGAGAACCCGGCCGCGCGAACAGCATTCGCAGCCGGGCCCTGTCGCGCCTACTTGCCGAGCAGACCCTTGGCGATGTGGGTCACCTGGATCTCGTTGCTGCCCGCGTAGATCATCAGCGACTTCGCGTCGCGGGCGAGCTGCTCCACCCGGTACTCGCTCATGTAGCCGTTGCCGCCGAACAGCTGCACCGCCTCCATCGCCACCTCGGTGGCCGCCTCGGAGCAGTAGAGCTTCATCGCCGACGCTTCGGCCAGGCTCGGCGGCTTGCCCGCCTTACCCCGCTCGAGCACGTTGAACACCATGTTCTGCACATTGATCCTGGCGATCTCCATCTTCGCCAGCTTGAGCTGGATCAACTGGAAGCGCCCGATCTCCTGACCCCACAGCGTGCGGTTGCGGGCGTAGTCGACGCAGAGCCGGTGACATTCCTCGATGATCCCCAGCGCCATGAACCCCACGCCGACCCGCTCGGCGGTGAAACTGGCTCTGGCGCTTTCCCGTCCGTCACCGCCACGGTGTTCCTCGGTCTCGCCGAGCAGCCGGTCGCGGCCGAGCCGGACATTGTCGAAGAACAGTTCGCCGGTCGGCGAGGAATGCAGGCCCATCTTCTTGAACGGCTTGCCCTGGGTGAGGCCCTCCATGCCCTTGTCCAGCACGAAGGTGAGCACCTTGCGGTGGCGCTTGTCGGCGCCGTCGCCCTCGTCGAGCTTGGCGTAGACGATCATCACGTCGGCGCACGGGCCGTTGGTGATGAAGGTCTTCTGCCCGTTGAGGATGTAGTCGTCGCCGTCGCGTTCGACGCGCGTCTTCATGCCGCCGAACGCGTCCGAGCCCGAGTCGGGTTCGGTGATCGCCCAGGACGCCACCTTGCGCAGGGTGACGATGTCGGCGAGCCAGCGCTGCTTCTGTGCCAGGGTGCCCCGCGACATGATGGTGGTGGCGCCGAGCCCGATGCTGACACCGAGCGCGGACACCAATCCCATACAGACACCGGACAGTTCGCTGATCAGCACCGCCATCATCGACTGCTGCCCGGCGAACGGCGATCCACCGCCGCCACCGGACTTCTCCCGCGGGCCCGCCGCTTCCTTGGCGAGCATCTTGGCGACGGCGTCCTCACCCATCGCATCGATCCCGAACTGGCTGAACAGCTTCCGCAGGATCGGGTACGGCAGCATCTCACCGCTGTCGAGGGCGTCCAGATGCGGGCGTACCTCCTTGTCGATGAAGGTCCGCACGGCGTCGCGGATCATCAGATCGGTTTCGGACCATTCGATCATCGTCGTCTCCCGCTCAGGGCAGCCGCACGGCGATGTCGTCGATCGCCCACGGCCCTTCGGTCTCGATGGTCTTCACGTCGTGCCAGCCGGCCAGCTCCGAGATGGCGCCGCCCTGCACCGCGAACACCTTGCCGGTAATGGGGCACTTGTCGGAGGCCAGGTAGGCGACCAGCGGCGAGATATTGGCCGGGCTGAAGGCGTCGAAGCCGCCGGATTCCTCGGCCGCGGCGGCCTCGGCGGCGAACATCTCACCCATGCCGGGGGTGGCCAGGGTGAGCCGGGTGCGGGCGATCGGCGCGATCGCGTTGACCCGCACGCCGTAGCGGCCCAGTTCCTCGGCCGCTACCTGGGTCAGCGCGGCGATCCCCGCCTTGGCCGCGCCGTAGTTGGCCTGGCCCGCGTTGGGCAGGGTGACACCCGAGGCCGACGCGGTATTGACGACGGCCGCGTTGGGCTGATTGCCCGCCTTGCTCTGCGCCTTCCAGTAGGCGGCCGCGTGATGCAGCACGGCCGCGTGCCCCTTGAGGTGCACGGCGATCACCGCGTCCCATTGGGCTTCGTCCATCGCGGCGACGAAGACATCGCGCAGGATGCCCGCGTTGTTGACCACGATGTCGAGCCCGCCGAACTCCGACACCGCCTGGGCGATCAGGTTCCGCGCGCCGTCCCAGGTCGCGATGTTGTCGGTATTGGCGACCGCGTCGCCGCCCGCGGCCCGGATCTCGTCGGCGACCTGCTGCGCCGGACCGACGTCGGCGCCGACGCCGGCGTTGCTGCCGCCGAGGTCGTTGACGACGATCTTCGCGCCTTCCCGCGCGAACAACAGCGCGTGCTCGCGGCCGATGCCGCGGCCGGCGCCGGTGATCACGGCGACCTTGCCTGCCAGGGAACTCATGGGTGACTCCTGTATGTGAGGGGGTTCAGTCCGCGATCACGGCGAGGCCGTCGCTGAGCACGACATCCTCGCCGCGCACCGTCTCGAACGCGTAGGTGGTGACGCCGTCGGCGCTGGTGACGGGCCAGATCCGGGTCTGCAGGTCGTCACCGGGGAACACGAGCTTGGCGAAGCGCACCGCGAAGCGCCGCAGCCGATGCACATCCGAACCGGCGGTCGCGGTGAGCACGCCCCAGGAGGCCATGGCCATCGTGCACAGGCCGTGCGCGATGATGCCGGGCAGTCCGGCGTCCTTGGCGACCTGCTCGTCGAGGTGCAGCGGCACCGGATCGCCCGAGGCGGGCGAGTACCGGAAGGTCTGGTCGTCGTCGACGTGGTGGTCGACGACCGCCGACGGCGCACTCGCCCGCAGACTGTCGTCGAACCGGTGCGACGGCGCCTGCTCCCCCACCGACTTGGCAGCGTCGATGTTGCGGAAGAAGGCGGTGAGGTACTGCTCATTCACCAGTTCGCCCGCGGCGTCGCGGCATTCGACCAGGATGGTGATGGTCGTTCCGGTGGACTTGCTGGTGTAGCCGACCGCCTTGGCCCGCGAGACCAGTTCCTCGCCGGGCCGGATCGGCCGGTGGAAGTGGAAGTCCTGCTCGCCGTGCACGACGCGGCCGAAGATGTCCATCGGCGCCACGTCGATGACGGGCATCATCATGGCTTCGAACACCGGCACGATGGCGAATACCGGCGGCGCGACCTCGCCGGTGCGGTGCGCCTCGATCGGATCATTGGTCGCCGCGGCGTATTCGGCGATCCGGTCCGCGGTCACCGCGAATCGCTCCGCGTCGCTCCATTTTTCCAGGCCCGCGTCGTCGAACTCGACGACGCGTCCCGATGCCTGCGCTGTCATCCCCGCCGCCCTACGCCGAGGCCAGCGCGTCGAGCTGGTCGAGGGACTTGTCGAGCTGGGTGCGGCCGTCCTTCTCCACGGCCTTGCCCAGCGCGCCCTTGATCAGCGCGCCCTCGAAGTCGCCGGACACCAGGATGACGCTGCCGGAGCCCTCGGGCTTGATGTCGAAGGTGAATTCGGTACGCACACCGGCCATTCCGGCCCCGGTGAGAGTCAGCCGGTTCGGCACCTCGACGGCCTTGACCGTCCATTCCATCTTGTTCGCCATGCCGAGCATGACGATCTTGGCGACCAGCCCGGCGCCCTCGACCAGCACGGCGGGCGGCTCCTCCATGAACTTCTCGTGGATGGTGAACCACTTGTCCCAGGTCTGCGGGTCCGAGACGACGGCCCAGAGCGCTTCGGGAGTGGCGGTGACGGTCTTGGTGGCTTCGATATGTCCCATTGCGGTACTCCTCGTGCGGGTCAGCGCACCGCGCGCTGGTAGGCGGTGACCACGGCGGCGCCGCCGAGGCCGATGTTGTGCTGCAGGGCAGCGGTGACGTCGTCGACCTGGCGTTTACCCGCGGTGCCGCGCAGCTGCCAGGTGAGCTCGGAGCACTGGGCCAGGCCGGTCGCGCCGAGCGGATGCCCCTTGGAGATCAGCCCGCCCGACGGGTTGACCACCCACTTGCCGCCGTAGGTGGTCTGGCCATCGTCGATCAGCTTTCCCGCCTCGCCCTCGCCGCAGAGGCCGAGCGCCTCGTAGAGCAGCAGTTCGTTGGCGGAGAAGCAGTCGTGCAGCTCGATCACCTGGAAGTCCTCGGCGCCGAGCCCGGCCTGCTCGTAGACCTTCCGCGCCGCGATGACATTCATGTCGTAGCCGATGAGGTTCTTGGCGGTGCCGTCGAAGGTCGAGGCGAAGTCGGTGGTCATCGCCTGCCCGACGATCTCGACCGCCTGGGCCGACAGGTCGTGCCGGTCGACGAACGCCTCGCTCGCCAGGATCGCCGCGCCCGAGCCGTCGGAGGTCGGCGAGCACTGCAGTTTGGTGAGCGGGTCGTAGATCATCCGCGAGCCGAGGATGTCGTCGAGCGAATACTCGTCCTGGAACTGTGAATACGGGTTGTTCACCGAGTGCTTGTGGTTCTTGTAGCCGATCTTGGCGAAGTGCTCGGCGGTGGTGCCGTAGCGCTTCATGTGCTCGCGCCCTGCCGCGCCGAACATCCACGGCGCCACCGGGAACAGCACCTCGGAGATCTCCGCGAGCGCCATCACGTGCTTGCTCATGGGCTGCTCACGGTCGTCCCAGGTGGAACCGAGCGAGCCCGGCTGCATCTTCTCGAAGCCCAGCGCCAGCGTGCACTCGGCCAGCCCGCCCCGGATCGCCTGTGCCGCGAGGTAGAGCGCGGTGGAACCCGTGGAGCAGTTGTTGTTGACATTGACCACCGGGATCCCGGTCATACCCAGCTCGTAGACCGCGCGCTGTCCCGAGGTCGACTCGCCGTAGACGTAGCCGACGTAGGCCTGTTCCACCTCGGCGTAGTCGATGCCCGCGTCGGCCAGCGCCTTGGTCCCCGCCTCGCGGGCCATGTCCGGATAATCCCAGGCCCGGGTGGTCCCGTCGGCCTCCTCGACCTGCTTGCGGCCCGGCTTCTCGAACTTCGTCATCCCGACGCCGACCACGTAGACCTTGTTCACCATTGAACTCCCATCCTCACGCTTGGCCATAAACATACAGCCCTGCATGTATCTTCACAATGGGATTTCGTGACTCAGGTCACCGTCGAGCCGCGCGACAGTCGTGGCGGCGCCGGGTTTGCCGTCAGAGAAGCTTGCGGACCAGCGGCAGCGGGAGGGTGCGCAAGGCGAAGCCGATCGGGATCCAGGGCCAGTCCGGGACGTAGGCCTTGGCGCGGCGCTTCTCGATGGCGGCGACCATGGACCGGACGCCGGTTTCGGTATCGACCATGAGCTTCGGCGCGTGTTCGATCCGGTCGTTCATCTCCGAGCGGATGTAGCCGGGGTAGATCACCGAGACGTCGACGCCGGGAACAGCTTCCGCGCGCAGGCCCTCGGCCAGTGCGGCGACTCCGGCCTTGGTGGCGGCGTAGGTGGTCAGCGTTTTGGGCATGCCGCGCAGGCCGGAGATCGAGGAGATCATCACCAGATGGCCTGTGCCCTGGGCGCGGAAGATCTTCATCGCGGCCTCGGTCTGGGCCAGTGCGGCGAGGAAGTTCACGACCGCGGTCTCCCGGTTGGCGGCGTGCTTGCCGGTGCCGAGTGGCGCGCCCTTTCCCAGGCCCGCGTTCACCACCACGCGGTCGATGACGCCGAATTCGGCCGCGAACTCGTCGAAGACGGTGAACACGGCAGCGTCGTCGGTGACGTCGAGCTGTCGCACCGAGACGACACGATCGGGATGCTCGGTGAGGATCTCCGCGCGCAGTTCCTCGAGCCGTTCGGTGCGGCGGGCACACAATCCGAGGTCATAGCCGATGGCGGCGAACTGGCGGGCCATCTCCGCGCCGAGGCCGGAGCTGGCGCCGGTGATCACGATGGTGCCCCGGCTCATGACACCACCGCCGGCGCTGGTGCCTGCGAGGGCTCGATGTGCGATTCCATGGGCTCACGCTAGTCATCCGGCGCCCGTCGGCGGAACCGATCGCTGCCGACGCGCAGCGGACCGCGGCGCTTGGGGCGCCCACCGGCCCAACCCGGAGCCGACACCACCCATCGTGTGCCCCGGATCTGCCGCCGCTATCGACCCGCGGCGCTCGCGATCAGCGAGAACCTGCGGCGATCACGGCAGCCGCCGCGGCACGCAGGTCCACCATGGCGCGACGCCAACGGCGGTGCGCCCGTTCGGGGTCGGGGACGACGAAATTGGCGACGAGGATGCCGCGCAGCGCGTCCATCGCGGTGTAGGCGAAGTCGCGGGCGCCCTTGCGGCGCAGATCGTCCGGGATCAGCTCGGCGACCGCTTGCAGCACCGCGGTGTTGACCAGCGGTTCGACCTCCTCCATGGCGGCGGCCAGCACCGGATCGGTCCGGCCGGCCACCCACAGCTCCACCGTCGCGATGAACAGCGGCCCCTGATGCAGGTCCCACAGGAACTCGAGCGCGGCGCCGACCGGATCGTCACCGACCCTGACCTGCGTCATCTCGCTCATAGCGGCCGCCACCCGCCGCTCGGCCAGATGCTTGATCGCGGCGACAACCAGATCGTGTTTGGAGCCGAAGTGGTGCACCTGCGCGCCGCGGGTGACGCCGGCGAGTTCGGCGACCCGCGGCGTCGTCGTGCCCGCGTATCCGTATTCGACCAGGCAGTCGATGGTCGCGTCGAGCAGGCGCGTGCGCATCTCGCTGCTGCGCTGCTCCTGCGTCCGCCGCGGCGGTTTGTCGGCTGCGGTGCTGGTCATCGGCCGATCCTACCTCTTACATACAGACCTGAAGGTAAGCGGTAGGTCGTGGCCGCGCCCGCCGGAAACCGTGGCTTCCGCGCCCGAGACCGGGTCAGCCCGTCACCGAACGGCGACCAAGCGCGCGGTGTTCGCGGAGATGTCGTCGCTCGCCTCGTTGGCGGCGAGTTCGGCGTGCACCCGGTCGTAGTAGCGGTTGATCTCGGCGTTGGTGGTCTCGTCGTCCCAGCCGAGCAGCGGCGCGATCAGGCGGGCGATCTCCGGCGCCGCGGCGAGGCCGCGATCGGGAACCTCGATGGAGATGCGGGTGCGGCGGGTGAGCAGGTCGTCGAGGTGCAGCGCGCCCTCGTGGGTGACCGCGTAGACGGCCTCGGCGGCGAGGTAGTCCGGCGCACCCGGAATCGGCTGGCGCAGTGCGGGATCGGCGCCGACGAGAGCGAAGATGTCGGTGGCCAGCGCGCCGTAGCGGCCGAGCAGGTGCTCGACGACATCGACGGGCAGACCCACCGTGGCGGCCAGTTCGGCGGCCTCGGCCAGCATTTCGCGGTAGCCCTCCGCGCCGACGATCGGCAGCTGCGCGGTGGCCGAGGCGGGGATGTCGCCACCGAGGCGGGCGGTGACGGCGTCGACCACGTCGGCGGCCATCACCCGGTAGGTGGTGTACTTGCCGCCCGCGATGACGTACAGGCCGGGCGCGGGCTCGGCGACGGCGTGCTCGCGCGAGAGCTTGGCGGTCTCCTTGGTCGCACCCGTCATCAGCGGGCGCAGTCCGGCGTAGGTGCCGACGATGTCGGCCCTGGTCAGCGGCTCCCGCAGCACCGCGTTGACGTGGTCGAGGATGTACTGCACGTCGGCGGCGGTGGCCGTGGGATGGTTCTTGTCCAGCGACCACGCGGTGTCGGTGGTGCCGATGATCCAGTGCTCGGCCCACGGGATCACGAACAGCACCGACTTCTCCGTGCGCATGATCAGGCCGGTGTGCAGGTCGAGCCGGTCGCGCGGCACCAGGATGTGCACGCCCTTCGACATCTGGACGTGGAACGGGAAGTCGACGCCGGTCATCTTGATCATGTCGTCGGTCCACACACCGGTCGCGCTGATCACGCTGCGTGCCCGGATCGTGTGGGCGGCACCGGTTTCCAGGTCGAGCACGTGCGCGCCGACGACCTGCTCACCGTCACGGACGAGCCCGGTGACCTTGGTGCGGGTCAGCACGGTCGCGCCGTGGTCGGCGGCGGTCCTGGCGATCATCATGGTGTGGCGGGCGTCGTCGACCTGGGCGTCGTAGTAGCGGATGGCGCCGGTCATCGCGTCGGAGCGCAGCGCGGGCGCGAGTTCCAGTGCGCCGGTGCGGGTCAGGTGCTTGTGCATGGGCACGGTGCGCGCGCCGCCGAGGGTGTCGTAGAGGGCGATGCCCGCGCCGATGTAGGCGCGCTCCCACACGCGGTGCTGCAACGGGAACAGGAACGGCACCGGATGCACCAGGTGCGGGGCGAGCGTATTCAGCAGCAGCCCACGCTCTTTCAGCGCTTCCCGAACCAGCGCGAAGTCCATCTGCTCCAGGTAGCGCAGGCCGCCGTGGATGAGCTTGGACGAGCGGCTCGAGGTACCGGCGGCGAAGTCACGGGCCTCGACGAGGGTCACCGACAGGCCGCGCGAGGCGGCATCGAGCGCGGCACCGGCGCCGGTGACACCGCCGCCGATCACCAGCACGTCGATCTCGCTGTCGCCGAGCGCCGCGATCGCCTTGGCGCGGTAGGTGGGGTCCAGGGAAACGGACACGACTTGCTCCTTGTTGTGGTTCATCAGTCGATTTCGGCCCAGTCGAGGGTGCGTTCGACGGCCTTGAGCCAGCGGCGGTAGCCGCGTTCGCGCTGCTCGTCGGACCAGGTGGGGAACCAGCGGACGTCTTCGTGCCAGTTCGCGAGCAGTTCGTCGGTGGAGTTCCAGACCCCGACCGCCAGGCCTGCCGCGTAGGCGGCGCCGAGCGCGGTGGTCTCGGCGACGACCGGCCGCGAGACCGGGACGCCGAGCAGGTCGGCCTGGATCTGCATGGCCAGTTTGTTCATGGTCACGCCGCCGTCGACGCGCAGGGTCGCCAGCTGCACGCCGGAGTCGCGCTGCATGGCTTCGACCACATCGCGGGTCTGATAGGCGATGGATTCCAGTGTCGCCCTGGCCAAGTGGGCATTGTTGCTGTAGCGCGAGAGGCCGACGACAGCCCCGCGCGCGTCGGGTCGCCAGTACGGCGCGAACAGCCCGGAGAAGGCGGGCACGAAGTACACGCCGCCGGAGTCGTCGACCTGTTCGGCCAGGTCCTCGATCTGCGCTGCGCCGGCGATGATGCCGAGCTGGTCGCGCAGCCACTGCACGGCCGAGCCGGTGACCGCGATCGAGCCCTCCAGCGCGTAGACGGGCTTGTCGTCGCCGAACTGGTAAGCGACGGTGGTGATCAGGCCGTGCGTGGAGCGCACGATGTCGGCGCCGGTGTTGAGCATCAGGAAATTGCCGGTGCCGTAGGTGTTCTTGGCCTCGCCCGGCTGGAAGCAGACCTGCCCGACGCCGGCGGCCTGCTGGTCACCGAGGACGCCCGCGATCGGCACCGCGCCCTTGAACGGGCCGTCGGGATTGGTGGTGCCGAAACCGGCCGGGTTCGACGACGGCGCGATGGCGGGCAGCATGGCGCGCGGGATGTCGAAGATACGCAGGAGTTCGTCGTCCCAGCGCAGGGTCTCCAGGTCCATCAGCATGGTGCGCGAGGCGTTGGTGGGGTCGGTGACGTGCACGCCGCCCCGGATGCCGCCGGTGAGATTCCAGATCAGCCAGGTGTCGAGGGTGCCGAACAGGGCGTCACCGCGTTCGGCGTCGGCGCGCACACCCTCGACATTGTCGAGGATCCAGCGCAGCTTGCCGCCCGAGAAGTAGGGCGCGGGCGGGAGTCCGGTCTTGTCGCGGATGCGCTCGCTGTGCCCGGCCGCCTCGAGTGCGGCGATGATGCGATCGGTGCGGGTGTCCTGCCAGACGATCGCGTTGTAGTACGGGCGGCCGGTGCGGCGGTTCCACACGATGGTGGTCTCGCGCTGATTGGTGACGCCGATCGCGGCCAGGTCGGCGGCGGTCAGATCGGCCGTCGCGAGCGCGGTCTTGACGACGGTGCGCGTGCGTTCCCAGATCTCGTCCGGATTGTGTTCGACCCAGCCCGCGCGCGGCATGATCTGCTCGTGTTCGAGCTGATGCCGGGCGACGACGGCGCCGTTCCGGTCGAAAACCATGAAACGCGTCGAGGTCGTGCCCTGGTCGATCGCGCCCACATACCGATTCATCGTGGTCCTTTCGAGAACTCACCATCGAGTCCGGAACCCACGCTAGGAACGGCGTGACCCGGCCGCCACGGCTGCCGTTCGACAATGCTGAACGGTTGGCTGATAGGTTCGGGCGGTGCCGGGTCCGATCCAGTCGATCGAGCGAGCCGCGGCCGTGCTGCGGCTGCTCGCGCGCGGGTCGGGGCCGATGGCTGTCGGCGAGGTCGCGGCCGCGCTCGACCTGGCCAAACCCACCGCGCACGGCATCCTGCGGACCTTGCTCGGGGTGGGCTTCGTCGACCAGGATCCGGCGACGGGCCGGTATCTGCTCGGGCCCGCGCTGGGCGAGCTCGGCAGCGACCATCTCGATGTCAACGAGCTGCGTTCGCGGGCGATCCACCGGGCCGACGCGCTGGCAGCGCGGACCGGTGAATCGGTGCGGATGGCGGTGGCGCGGCCTGCCGGAGTGACGGTGGTGCATCACGTCTTCCGGCCCGACAACACCGAGCAGGTACTCGCCGTCGGTGAGGTGCTGCCCGCGCACGCGACCGCGCTGGGCAAGGTGTTGCTCGCCTACGACGCGGCGACGGAACCCGGTGCGCTGCAATCCTTCACGCGTCGCACTATCGTCGACCCGACAGCGCTGGACCGCGCGATCGCCGAGGTCAGGCGGACCGGCTGGGCGAGCGAGGTCGAGGAGTATCGGACCGGCGAGGCGGGTGTCGCCGCGCCGATCCGGGCCAGAGGAGGACTGGTGGTGGCTGCCATCGGCATCTCGGGACCGACCGATCGACTGTGCGACAACCGGTTACAGATCCGGCCCGCCGCCGTCGATCAGGTGCGCGCCGCCGCTGCGGCCGTGCACCGCGATCTCGGCGCGGCACGATGATCCGCGCCACCGTGCCGAACCGGGCCTTGCCGGTCAGTGCTGCCGCGGACAGGCAAGGGCCAGCTGGCGATCCATCGGGATCTCGGCGCGGCGCGACCAACGGGAGACTCCGGTGACGCAACGGTATGTGCTCGCCCTGGATCAGGGCACCACCTCGACCCGCTGCATCGTGTTCGACCGGCACGCGCGGCTGGTGGGGCTGGCTCAGCGCGCGCACCGCCAGCGGTATCCGAGGTCGGGGTGGGTCGAGCAGGACGCGCTCGAGATCTGGCGGACCGTCGAGCGGATCGTGCCCGCCGCGCTGCACGATGCCGGAATCACGGTCGCGCAGGTGGCGGCGATCGGGATCGCCAATCAGCGTGAGACCACCGTGGTGTGGGATCGCGAGACCGGAGTGCCGGTGCGGCCCGCCATCGTCTGGCAGGACATCCGTACCGAGGAGCTCGTCGAGCGATTGCGGAAAGCGCCCGGCGCGCATCGGATCACGGAGCTGAGTGGGCTGCCGCTGGCCACCTACTTCGCCGCACCGCGGATGCGCTGGCTGCTCGACCATGTCGACGGGTTGCGGGCGCGCGCCGAACGCGGCGAGGTGCTGTTCGGGACCATGGAGTCCTGGCTGATCTGGAATCTCACCGGCATCCATGTCACCGATGTCACCAACGCGGGCCGCACCCTGCTGATGAATCTGGCCACCCGGCAGTGGGACGAGGAACTGTTGCGGTTCTTCGATATTCCGCGCGCGATGCTGCCCCGCATCGAACCGTCGACCGGTGACTTCGGGACCGCGCGCACGGTCGCGCCCGGCGTCCGGATCGGCGCTGCCCTCGGCGACCAGCACGCGGCACTGTTCGGCCAGACCTGTTTCGCGCCCGGCGAGACCGAATGCACCTACGGCACCGGTGGATTCCTGATGATGAACACCGGCGCCGACCTGATCCGATCCGAACACGGGCTGCTCACCACCATCGGCTACCAGGTCGGACCCGACCCGGTCTACGCGCTGGAAGGCCCGATCGCGGTCACCGGGTCGCTGGTGCAGTGGCTGCGCGACATCGTCGGACTGATCGCCACCGCGCCCGAAATCGAGACCCTCGCCAACACGGTCGACGACAACGGCGGCTGCTACCTGGTCCCCGCGTTCTCCGGGCTCTACGCGCCGCACTGGCGCAGTGACGCGCGCGGGCTGCTGATCGGGCTGACCTCGTACGTCACCAAGGGCCACCTGGCCCGCGCGGTGCTGGAGGCCACCGCCTGGCAGACCCGCGATGTCGTCGAGGCCATGAACGCCGATGCCGGGTTGCGGGCACAGTCGTTGCGGGTCGCGGGCGGGATGGCAGCGAACAATCTGCTCATGCAGATCATCGCCGATGTGCTCGGCGTTCCGGTGATGCGTCCGCTGGTGACCGAGACGGTCTCGCTCGGCGCGGCCTACGCGGCCGGGCTGGCCGTGGGGTACTGGCCGGATCTGCAAGGGCTGCGGCGTAATTGGCGGGTGGCGGCGCAGTGGGTGCCGCAGGCCGATCGGTCCGTCCGCGACGAGGAGTACGAACGGTGGCAGCGGGCGGTGCAGCTCAGCGTCGGCTGGGCGCGGCCCGCGGGCGGTGGGTCGGCCTAGCCCGCAAACTAGACCGGTTGTTCACGAATGAGGGTGCGCCGCGCGCCGGCGCTCAGCCCAGAATCGAGGCGGCGACCCGGCCCGCGTCCCGCAGGCGGGTGGCGGAATTGGGTGCGCGTTCGAGCACCCAGACGCCCTGGAAGAAGACGAGCAGGAAGCGGGCCATCGCGCGCGTATCCGCGTCGGACGGCAGTTCGTCCTGCGCTCGGGCGCGCGACAGTGCGGAGAACAGGGCCGTCTCCGTGCGCGCCCAGCTGGATTCGACCAGCCGGGCGACATCGGCGTCGCGGGCGGCGAGCTCGACCGCGGCGGTCGTGACCAGGCAACCCAGGAACCGGTTCTCCGCACAGGACTCGTTCACGAACTGGTCGATCAGCCCTCTGATCGCGGGCAGCGCCGGGCCGGGACGGGCCAATTCCGCGGTGACCCGCGCGTCGACGATCTCCAGGTGGCGTTGCAGCGCCTTCATGAAGAGCTCGTGTTTGCTGCCGAAAGTCGCGTAGATACAGCCCCTGGCGATACCGAGATGCTCGATCAGATCCGCTATCGATGTCGTCTCGTAGCCGCGCTGCCAGAACAGATCCAGCGCACGGTCCAGCGCGACATCGGGGTCGAATTCTTTGGTACGCGCCACTTTCCGAGCATACCCAAGTCTATTTTGATCGATCGGTCAACTATGTAACACTGCGATCCGACATCCATCACCACAGAACTGAACAACTGGTCGGTGGCGGAATCGCGTTGCCCGGACGGGGGATATCTCGATTCCGCCACCACCGGCATCTTTCAGAGGGGAGCGATCTCGGGACATTGCCATGGCGCTTTCCAGTCCGTGGCTGCCTTGTTCTCGGAGAGCCGATCCAGCTTGGTCAGACTGATCCGGGAGGAGTCATCGATCGGGATGACCAATGAATAGCCGTTCTCCACCGTCCACCGGGCGGGGACGAGCACCCATCGGTCGGGACGGACCACGAGGGTTCGAAGACACTCGTAGCGGTGAGTGAAACGCTGACCTGGTTGCGTACCGAGCGGCGTTTCCAGCACCAGGTTCTCTGGCGCGAACAGGGGCTCGGTCGTATCGAGTGTCACGACAGTTTCCCGTTCCCAGAGTTCATCCACAGTTTTCTGCGCCTGCAGTCCTCCATACCAGTTGGCGAAGATGTTCGTCATCCAGAAAGCGGCCAGCACCATCGCCGCGCCGGCGAACATCCAGACTGAACGCTGTGCGGGGGTGGCGGAACGCGGTGTATCTCCCGACCGGAGCGCCGCCAAAGCTTCGGATCCCGCCACGATCAACAGGGCCCCCGCTGCCAGCGCTACCGGGACCAGCACCGTGGACCACAGGACCGAAAATCGGGGCACAACGACACCCAATATCGCCAGTGCGGTCAGAATCGCCCCCGCCACAATTCCCGACCAGCCGCCGCGATACGCAAGACGAGATCCCCCGGCCTTTCGAAGGGCTCGCCTCCCGTACACGTGGATCGCAAACAGGGAACAGGCCACCACCAGCGCAATCACCAGGGCCGGGTACAGCACGGCCACGCTGCGCAGCACATAGTCCGCTGTCGAGAACTGGAAGGACTCGGTGTCGACACCGAAGTAGCCGAAGTATGCGCGGGCGGAGACGAAACCGAAGTAGTAGCACAATCCGGTGATCACGGTCGTGGGTGCGACGACGCCTGCGACCACACCAATCCACTTGTCCACGGCGATAGTCGGTGTCGGCGAAGGCGGTGTGCTCATTGTGCAGAGCCCGTCGTTTCGGGATCGGGGTCCGGGGCTTCCAGTAGCGGAGCCGTCGCCGGTGGAGTCGGTTCGGTTGGGAGAATCGTCGGGTAAGGCGGGGGCGTAGGACCACTGGGTAGTGAGTCGTCCGAAGTGGGCTGGGGCCCT
Source organism: Nocardia sp. NPDC055029 (assembly GCF_053608525.1). Lineage (NCBI taxonomy): Bacteria > Bacillati > Actinomycetota > Actinomycetes > Mycobacteriales > Nocardiaceae > Nocardia > Nocardia sp. NPDC055029. Next base: position 398,387 of record NZ_JBSGVQ010000001.1, on the reverse strand, counting down.
GGAGACCGCGTCCGACCGCGATAGGTTGGGGGCGCCGACCAGGTCGTTTCCTCGGAGGGTGTGGCCGCATCCTCAGTCGTTGCCGGTACGGACCACGTCGCAGGCTCCGATGTCGTGGCCCCACCTCCGACGGATGACACCGGTGCGGGCTTCGTCGTAGTGGACGATGGCGATGTTCCTGGCGATCGATCACACCCAGAAGCAAGTGCTGTTGTCAGCACCAGAGCCAGTGACAGCACACCCATGAGAAGATACGCACCCGGCGAGACCTCGGCGCGGCCGTGTTTTGTCGATCGCATCGGTCCTCCCGCTGACGATCTTCGGCGGAGCTTCCGGGACGACACCGGTGGGCCGAACCGGATAGGTGAAAGTGTTCTCCGCTGCGGCACACGTCGCACGCGTACCCGACTACTCGATAGCCGGCCGTCGACTACTAGTGCGTTCGGCGGTGTAGGGGATCACTATGGACAAAGGACGCTTCCGAGACGCGCCGGTGAATTTGCCGCGCACTACGTGCATGGGAGTTTGAGATGACCGATACCAGTCACACCCTGACCGCTATTGCTCCGCCGAGGGACGGCACCTACGCGGAACTCGTCCGATGGGCGTTCGGGCGGCTCAACGCCAAGGATGTCGACAGCCTGCGTGGGTCCTGGTGGACGGCCGATACCGTCGTGTACCTGCCGACCGGGACATGTCGTGGCACCGACGAGATCGCCGCCTACTTCGAGCAGACCTTCGCCGCTGTGGCCGACCTCGATCTCGCGATCGTGGCGATCGCCGAGTCGGATGCGGATGTCTTCGTGCACTGGCATCTGACCGGTCGGCACGTCGGCACGTACTTCGGAATCGACGGCACCGGTACGCGCATCGACTTCGAGGGCATGGATCACTTCGTGCTCGCGGACCGGAAGGTCGCCACCAATACGGTGCGCTACGACCAGATGGAGTTCGCGCGCCAGATCAAGCTGCTCCCCCCGGACGGATCGCTGGCGGATCAGGCGTTGAAGGCCGCCTTCAACGCCAAAACGCGCGTAATAGGCCTCACTCGCCGTCGCTAGCCAGACCTCCGCTCCCCCACGCGGGTGGCAGCTTTCACGATCATCAGGCCCACGCGAAGACCAGCCGCGCGGTCGCCGAGTGTGCGGACGTCAGCTCGGTGTGCCTGTCGGGCTGCGGCGGGCGGCCCACACGGTGACGGTGAAGAGCAGGACGCCCAGGACTGCCAGTAGGGCGCCGACCGCGGCGGGGGCGGTGTAGCCGAGACCTGCCGCGATGACGAGGCCGCCGAGCCAGGCGCCCGCCGCGTTGGCGATGTTGAGGGCGGCGTGGTTGAGGGCGGCGGCCAGGGTTTGGGCGTCGGCGGCGACGTCCATCAGGCGGGTTTGCAGGCCGGGGGCCAGGGCCGCGCCGGATGCGCCGACCAGGAAGGCGCCGATGGCGGCGGTGACGGGGTTGTGGGCGGCCAGGACGAAGCAGGCCAGGATGACCACCATCGCGATCATGGCGAAGAGGATCGAGCGGTCGACACCGCGGTCGGCCATGACGCCGCCGAGGATATTGCCCGCGATCATGCCGAGGCCGAACAGGGCGAGCACGATGGGCACCGCGCCGATCGGCATGCCGGCGACATCGGTCATGGTGGTGGCGATGTAGGTGTAGACGGCGAACATGCCGCCGAATCCGATCGCGCCGACGGCCAGGGTGAGCAGCACCTGCGGGCGGCGTAGCGCGCCGAGTTCGGTCATCGGGTTGGTGACCTTCATACCGCTCAGCGAGGGCACATATCGCCACAGCGCGGCCATCGTCGCCACGCCGATCACGGCGACGACGACATAGGCGTCCCGCCAGCCCAGATGCTGACCGAGCCAGGTCGCGCCGGGCACACCGATCACGTTCGCCACGCTCAGCCCGAGCATCACCGCGGCCACCGCCTTCGCCCGCTGCCCGACCGGGGCGAGCGTGGCCGCCGCCAGCGAGGCGACACCGAAGTAGGCACCGTGCGGCAGCCCGGAGACGAACCGGGCGAGCACGAGGGTGCCGAAGGTGGGAGCAAGCACAGTCGCGGCATTGCCGACGGTGAACGCGGCCATCAACGCGACGAGCAGCTTCTTGCGCGGCACCCTGGCACACAGCGCGGCGATCAGCGGCGCACCGACGACAACGCCGAGCGCGTACGCCGACACCGCGTGCCCGGCCGTCGGCTCGGAGATGTCGAAGGCTCTCGCGATATCGGGCAGCAGGCCCATGGTCACGAACTCGGTGGTGCCGATGCCAAACCCACCCAGCGCCAACGCGAGCATCGCGGGGACATGCCAGCTGGTGCGTGGCGCCTCGACGCGGTCGGCGGCGGAGAGGGAAGAAGTCACGCCTCCATGCAACGGGCCCGGGTACCCAATCGCTACCCGAGGCGGGGGTGAGTTGCCCCACCCCCGGGATCCGGCAACGAAAAAGCGCCCGCATCGGGTTCGATGCGAGCGCCTTTCCCAGCCGTGCGGATCCGCGGTTCGACGCGGAACTCCAGCTATTTCACTTCAGTGCGCGAGCCAGGTTCACGTCCAGCGCACCCAGGAATTCCTCGGTGCTCAGGTAGCCCTGATCGCCACCGACGAGCAGCGCCAGGTCCTTGGTCATCTGGCCGCCCTCGACGGTCTTGATGACGACGTCCTCGAGCGCCTGCGCGAAGCCGATCACCTCGGGGGTGTTGTCCAGCTTGCCCCGGTGCTCCAGTCCACGGGTCCAGGCGAAGATCGACGCGATCGGGTTGGTCGAGGTCGGCTTGCCCTGCTGGTGCTGGCGGTAGTGCCGGGTGACGGTGCCGTGCGCGGCCTCGGCCTCACAGGTCTTGCCGTCCGGGGTGAGCAGCACCGAGGTCATCAGGCCCAGCGAGCCGAAGCCCTGCGCCACGGTGTCGGACTGCACGTCGCCGTCGTAGTTCTTGCAGGCCCAGACGTAGCCGCCCTCCCACTTCATGGAGGAGGCGACCATGTCGTCGATCAGGCGGTGCTCGTAGGTCAGGCCCGCCGCGTCGAACAGGCTCTTGAACTCGGTGTCGAAGATCTCCTGGAAGGTGTCCTTGAACATGCCGTCGTAGGCCTTCAGGATGGTGTTCTTCGTCGACATGTAGACCGGGTAGTTCTGCTGCAGCCCGTAGTTGAGCGAGGCGCGCGCGAAGTCTTCGATCGACTTCTTGAAGTTGTACATACCCATGACGACGCCGCCGTCCTCGGGCATCTTCACGACCTCGTGCACGATCGGCTCGCTGCCGTCCTCCGGGGTGAAGGTCAGCGTGACGGTGCCCGCCTCGTAGACCTTGAAGTCGGTGGCGCGGTACTGGTCGCCGAAGGCGTGGCGGCCGATGATGATCGGCTTGGTCCAGCCGGGCACCAGGCGGGGCACGTTGGAGATGATGATCGGCGCGCGGAAGATGGTGCCACCCAGAATGTTACGGATGGTGCCGTTGGGCGAGCGCCACATCTTCTTGAGGCCGAACTCCTTCACCCGCGCTTCGTCGGGGGTGATGGTGGCGCACTTCACGCCGACGCCGTGCTGCTTGATGGCATTCGCCGCGTCGACGGTGACCTGGTCGTCTGTCTTGTCGCGGTACTCGATGCCGAGGTCGTAGTACTCGAGGTTCACGTCGAGATACGGGTGGATCAGCTTGTCCTTGATGAACTGCCAGATGATCCGGGTCATCTCGTCGCCGTCGAGTTCTACGACGGTACCTTCAACCTTGATCTTGGACATGGATCTTCGTGTCCTCCTAGGATGGTGCCCTCATTGCACGGCCAGGCGAACACGCTTGTGAGCGGACCCCAGCTGTTCCAACAGACAACGTATATGCCCCGCGTTGTCTGCGGGACGTGTGGTGCAAACAAGACGAGCGTACTGCTGCCCCCTACCTCACCGCGATGGGAGGGCCCGCTGTGCGGGACTCCGCCCCGCAGCGGACGGCAAACAGGTCACAAGTGACCGCGGGCACTGTCGGGTCATGACCGACATACGCTCGACTCCCAACCTACTCGGCATCCGGCTGGCCCACCGCGCGATGCTCGCCGATACCGCTCGTTTCGCCGTCCTGGCCGGGGAGCTCGCCGCGGGGACGCCGTGTGCGCCGCGGCGGGCCCGCGCGATCGCCGAGTATCTGGGTCTGCTGTGTGACTCCATCCACCATCACCATCGCATCGAGGACGAGGTTCTCTGGCCTGCGCTCACCGCCGCGGCGGGCGACGCGGTCGACCTCAGGGAGCTGACCGACGACCACGCCCAGCTCGACCCGATGCTCGCCGAGATCAGGGCGGCCTGCGCCGACCTGGTCGCCCGGCGGCCCGGCGCGGCCGCTGTCCTGGCCGAGCGGCTGACCAGGCTGCACACCGTGCTCGACGAGCACATCGCCGACGAGGAGCGGACCGTGTTCCCGATCGTCACCGCGTACGTGAGTGCGGCGCAGTGGACCAAGGTCGAGGCGGCGGCGCGTTCCGGCGCGGTGATGAGTTTCGAGTTGCCACGCATGGCCGCGGTCTGCACGCAGGCGGAGCTCGCCGAGGTGACCGCCGATGGTGGACTGCCGGTGAAGGTCATGCTGGCTGTGTTCGGCATCGGGTACCGCAGGCGGGAGCGGGTGCTGGCCGGTGTGTGAGGGTCGGTGGTCGCTGGGTTGGTGAGTAGCAGCCCACGCTGGAGCCGATAAGACAGATGCCGCCAGGCGAGCAAGGATCCGGCACCGGCGCAAGCCGACGACGTAGGCGGCTGGAACCAGTCGACTAGGCGGCAGGCGTATGCGGCTATGCGGTCGCCGAAGGCCCGGCGGCAGATGCGGGCCGACTGGTAGTCGTCGTCGCGATGTCGATGTCGTCGAGGGCGGCCAGTTCGGTCGTGATGGCGGCGAGTACGTCCTCGGCCGCGGCGCGGTGCTCGGTGGCGGCCGCGTGCTCACCCAGCCGGTCGGCCAGTTCGGCGAGGACGGTGTCGACCGGGCCGAAGGCGACCGACCCGGAGTCCATACCCGCGATGGTGCCCGCTCTGGGCAGCAGGTCCTGATAGAGCCGCCGGGCCGCCTCGACCGTGCCGATCCGGGCGACCACCCTGGCCTCGAACACCGACATCGCGCACCAGTAGTAGTCACGCAGGACCGGGGTGCCCGCGCCGAGCAGCGCGGCCGCTTGCTCGGTGTGTCCCGCGTCGAGCAGGGCCAGCATGTACGCGGACCGGAGCGCGTGCGGTGCGGCCGCGTTCAGCGCGGCGTATCCGTCGAGGCCGGGAGCGAGGTCGCCGAGCGCCCAGCCGGTCATCATCTCGGCCAGCAGGGTCAGTTCGGCACCGTTGGCGTGACCTGCCGCGATCATCTTCGCGCTGAGGTCGGCATCGACGGCCTTGGCGGTCGCGAAGTCGCCGCGCAGTGCGGCGAGCACAGCCAGATGCGCGGTGGAGACGACCAGCAGCGGGCCGAGCTGGCCGCCCTCGGCGCAGTCGAGTGCCTTGGCGATCTCGGCCCGCGCGGCGACCAGCCTGCCCGCGCCCGAGGCGACGAGGAAGCGCAGAAAATGCGCGACCGCCTGGTACTCCGGCAGACCCGCCTCGGTCGACACGCGCAGCAGTTCGTCGGCCAGGTCGCCGCGCTCCGGCCACAGATCGGGACCGAGAGCAACGAAAGCCCTGGCATTGAGTGCGGCGCACAACAATTCGGGATCACCGAGCTCGCGCGCCGCGCGCAAGGCCTCGGCGGAGCAGGCGAAGGCGTGCGGGTTGTCGAAGCCGACGACTTCGAAGGCGGCGGTGACGAGCAGCCGGATCCGCAGGTCCGGCGCTGTCGTGCGGGTCAACGCGGCGGCCAGATCGGCCCGCATGCCACGGTCGGGAGCACCGCGTTCCCGGCTGGTCCAGATCGTGGGGGCGCGCCAGCAGGTGAGGACGGCGACGATGGGGTCGGTGGTGATGGTCGGGGGGTCGGTGACGGGGGTCGTGGCGGAGCCGTCGTGCGTGGCACCGTCCGGCGCGACACCGCCGCCGGTCACCACACCACCACCAGCCGCGGCACCACTACCGGTCGCAGCACGGTGGCCGGTCGCTGCCGTGGGGCCGATCGCAGCACCGCGGCCGGGCTCTGTTGCGGGGCCAGTCGCTATGTCGAGGACGGCGTGGCGATTGGATGTCGGCATCAAGGCGCGGGCCGTTTCCAGGGCTTCGACGCGCAGGATGCGGGCTTGTTCGTCGTTGCCGCCGTAGGCGAGGGCGTTGATCAGGGCGCAGCGGGTCGACAGTGCGGCGAGGCGGTCGTCGCGGGGGGCGGTGGCGCTGCCATGTCCTGCGCGCGTGTGTAATTCGAGTGCGGAGCGCCAGAGGGGCTCAGCGTCCTGGTGGGCGCGGCGGGCGGTGCGTCTGCGGGCAGCGGCGAGGACGTAGCGCAGGGCCCGGCCTGCGTTCGCGGTGCCCGCACCGGCGATGGCGTGGTGCGCCATGGCGTCGAGGTCGACTGCGCCGGTGGCTGATTCGAGGCCTGCGATGCGGTGATCGGCAGGCCGGTGAACGCTTGCGATGGTCGTGCCGGTGCGGCGTTCGAGCAGTTCCAGAGCCGACCAGTGCAGGCGGGCCCGACGCAAGGCGGGTATGTCGCCGTAGACGGCATCGCGAATCAGCGCGTGGGCGAAGGTGATTCGATCGGTGCCCGTGATCCGGACGAGGCCGGCGACCGTGACGGTGTCGACCAGGTCGATCAGCGTCTCCTCCGGCTCGGCGGTCAGCTCGAGCAGGGTGTCGAAGTCGATGTCGTCGCCCCACACCGCGGCCAGGCGCAAGGCCCTGGCCGCGCCCGCGGGCAGCCGGGCGATCCGGCGGCTCAGCACATCGCGCACACCATCCGGTACGGCGTGCAGATCGCCCACCGCCGCAGCGAGTTTGGCGACCTCGCGGACGAAAAGCGGGTTACCGCCGGTTCGCTCGCGCAAGCGCTCGGCGGTGTCGTCATCGATGGACCCCAGCCCCGCACCTGCCGCGACCGCGCGCACCGCCGCGGTATCGAGACCACCCAGCTCCAGCCGTCGACCGGTCGTCGCCGCCAGCGCCGCAGCCGTAGCCCGCACCCCCGCGTCGGCCTCGGACCCCCGAGCGGTGACCAGGACCAGCACCGGCCGCTGTGCCAGCCAGGCCACCACCTGCCGCAGGATCTGCAAGGTAGCGCTGTCGGCACGATGGACATCTTCGAGAACCACCAGCACCGGCCCGTCGGCCAGTCGCTGCCCACACGCCCGAGTCACCGCCTGCGCGATAGCGAACGGTCCCGCCTGCGCACCGAACCCGTCCGGTCCCGGATCCGCCGAAACCCGCGCACCGAACGACTCCGATGCCGGACCTGCCGATGTCCGGGCGGTTTCACCGTGACCTGATACCGGGGCCGCCGCAATCTGCGCGCCAAGGACTCGCGGAGACCCCGGGGCCGTCGGCTGCTGAGCGCGCTCACCTCGCGGTGACACAGCGCCTGCCACCGTCTGCACGCCGAGTCCGTCGAGCAGATGTATCCAAGCCCACGCGGCGGGCGCGCCGTCGACTTCGGGGCACGCCGCGCTCACGACGGTCCACCCGTCGGCAGCGAGTGCGCAGGCCAGCGATTCGGCCTGGGTGGTCTTGCCCGCACCCGCTTCACCTTCCAGCCACACCACCCTGGCCCGCCCGTGCGCCCCCACCTCGCCCGCCTCGGCGAGCAGCGCCGCCCGTTCGGCGTCATACCCGACCGCCGCGCCGATGAACCGCGATCGCGTACCGGCCAGATCCGCGCGACCGCCGTCCCCGGGCCGATCCGCCGCCACACCCACGCCGACAACCGGAGCCCCATCGCCGACCGGACCTGTAGACCGAGCAGCTACCACCCGACCACTCGCCGACCTGGCCGGTTCCCCTCCGTCAGCAGCCCGCGCAGGGTCAGCGGTGAGCCGATCAGAGTCAGCCGCACCGTCTACCGGCGGGGGAACGTGCGCGGGGCGAGGGGCACCCGCAGCACGATCGGCGGCCTGGGTGGCACCGCCATCGGCAACCCGTGCGGAGGTCGCACCATCGCCGATGAGTCGACCCACCGCAATCCGGTCAGCGACATCGGCAGGGTGCTGGTTGGGGAACGGCGGATCGGACTTCGGTCGGCCGGCGATCGATGGTGTCGGTGCCTCTGGCCGCGTCGAATCGGGCGATCGGGGCGGGTCGGCTGGTACCGGGGGCTGATCCAATTCCGGTGCGTGGGTGAGGATCGCGGTTTCCAAGGCGCCGAGGGCAGGCCCGGGGAGGACACCGAATTCGGTGTCCAGGTAGGTGCGGACTCGGCGCAAGGTGGCGAGGGCGTCGAGTTGGCGGCCGAGGCGATATTGGGTGAGGGCCAGGAGGCGGGCGGCGTTTTCGCGGTCGGGGTGGTCGGCGACGTGCGAGTGGAGGAGGGCGAAGGCCTCGTCGGGGTGGCCGAGGGCCAGGGCCGCTTCGGCGCGGCGTTCGACGGCGAGGCGGCGGAGTTCGTGGAGGCGGGCGGCTTCCGGGATGACCCAGTGGGTCGTCGCGAAGGGGGCGTACGGCTCGCCGTGCCAGCACGCGAGTGCGTCGCCGAGGACGCGATAGCGCTGGGCGGGGTCGGGGTCGCCGTCGGCGAGCAGGCGCTCGAACTGCCAGGCGTCGACCGCGGATCGGTCGAGGCGCAGGGCGTAGCCGGGGGCCTCGGAGATCAGGACGGTGGCGGGTGCGCGGGGCGGGCGGCCGGGTTCGATCGCGCGGCGCAGGTAGGAGATGTGGGCCTGGAGGGCGCCGAGGGCTTTGGGTGGCGGATCGCCTGCCCACAGGTCGTCGATCAGCCGGTCGGTCGACACCACGTCGCCGCCCGCGAGGACCAGGCGGGCCAGGAGCGCGCGCTGACGCGGTCCACCCAGATCGGCGGGCCGCTCCCCCACCTCGACCCGCAGCGGGCCGAGTACTTCGATGCGTACGGCGGGCATGCCGCCGTACGGTCCTTCGTCTTCGATACGGTCAATTTACCTGGCGATACGCACCCCCGCGACGCCGATCGCCACACCTTGGGCGACCGTGCCGGGGATGATCCACCAGCCCTCGGCGCCCGGCAGCACCCCGGGCAGCATCGCCGACACCGTCATCGCCAGGGTGCCCGCGATGATCAGCACGCCCGACCACCGGCCGAACACCGCGGCGGGCCGGATCAGCGCGTACACCGCGAGCAGGACGAATCCGAGCAGCAGCGCCAGCGACAAGGGCGCGAGCACCGGGGCCGAGGCGTCGGCGATCTCGGTCGCGGCGTGATGATCGAGCAGGCCGGTGACGTAGACCTCGTGGTAGGCGCCGATCGGGATGACCACCGCCAGCCCGGCGAACAACAACCCGTGCGCGAAGGTGAGCATCTTGCCCGCCCAGTCCGCGCCCGGTCGGCGGATGGCACGGACCAGCGCGGGTAGGCCGACCGCCATCAGCACCGCGCCGACGGCGAAGGTGAGATGCGCGGCTTCCCAGGTCGCCGCGTGCTCGGCGGATTCGGAGTGCTCGAGCGGGTGCATGAGGTTGCCCGCTGCCCACAGCGCCGCGCCGACGGCCAGGACTCCGGCCCGCACCCGCTCACGACTTCCCGCCGGGGCGGGGCTGGACGCACGGTCGGCGGGGTGCGGCGCCGAGGTGGTGTTGTTGTGCTCATCGGCAATCTCGATAGTCATGAGCCGAGCGTGACCGCCGGCGATTGGCTGCCACTTGCGAACGAATTGCGGTTGCCTCGAAACCGTCGGCACGTCGAACGACCGGCGGTGGCGCGACAACAGGCGAGCCCCGCACGCCGGAAAGGCATGCGGGGCTCGGCGATCCGGTACTCAGACCGCGATCGGCACCCGGGCGGCGTGCTCGTCGCCTTCGATCAGGTTCTCCGGCTTGTCCCTGATCATCACCGCGATCACCACCGCGGCGACGAGGAAGAAGCCGGCGCCGACATAGAACGCCACGTCGTAGCTGTGGATCGAGGCCCGCTCGACGAGGTGGTCGACGGTCGGATTGTCGGTCGCGTAGTTCTTCGCCGCCTGCACCGAGATCGTGGTGAGCAATGCGGTGCCGACCGCGCCGCCGACCTGCTGGGCGGCATTGAGCAGAGCACTGGCCACGCCGGAGTCGTCGGCGTCGACCTGATGCAGCGCGACGGCCTGCATGCCGACGAACAACGGCCCCATACCGAGCGCGATCAGCAGCTGGGCGGGCAGCACGCTCAGCGCGTACCCGTCGCCGTAGCCGAGCTGGGCCAGCCACAGCAGACCCACGGTGCCGAGCAGCGCGCCGACCACCATCAGCGGGCGCGGGCCGAGCTTGGGCATCAGCGCGCTGGTGACACCCGCCGAGATCGCGATGCCGACCGGGAACGGCAGGAACGCGACGCCCGCTTTCAACGGCGAGTAGCCGAGGGTGTTCTGGTAGTAGAAGCTCAGGAACAGGAACATCGCGAACATGGCGATCGGGATGAACAGCGCGGCCAGCAGCGCGCCACCCCGGTTGACCTCCCCCGGAATGCGCAGCGGCAGCAGCGGATTCGCCGAGCGCGCCTCGATGACGACGAAGGCGATCAGCAGCGCGGCGCCCGCCCCGAGCAGGACGAGGGTGCTCGCGGCCAGCCAGCCGTGTTCGGCGGCGCGGCTGAATCCGTAGACGATCGACACCAGCCCGAGCGTCACGGTGACGGCGCCGGGCAGGTCGTAACCGCCGACCCGCGGCACCGGCACATCGCGCACGATGACCGCCAGCGCGCCGAGCAGCGCGACGATCGCGACCGGCGTGTTCATCAGCAGGGTCCAGCGCCACGACACGTACTCGGTGAGCGCGCCACCGACGATCAACCCGAACGCGACACCGCCCGCCGAGATACCGGCGAACACCGCGAACGCGCGCGCCCGCTCCTTGACGTCGGTGAACGTCACCGACAACAGCGACAGTGCCGATGGCGCGAGCAACGCCGCGAACGCGCCCTGCAAGCCGCGCCCGAGGAACAGCTGCAACCCGTCCTGGGCGAGCCCGGCCAGCGCCGACGCGGCGGCGAACCCGACCAGGCCGATCAGGAAGATGCGCCTGCGGCCGAGGTAGTCGGCCATCCGCCCGCCCAGCAACAGCAGGCCGCCGAAGATCAGGGTGTAGGCGGTGAGCGCCCACTGTTTGTCGCCCTCGCTGATGCCGAGGTCTTTCTGGGCGAACGGGAGCGCGATCGTGACGACGGTGGCGTCGAGGATCACCATCAACTGTGCGGAGGCGAGGACAGCCAGCGCCCACCATCGCGTCGAATTCTGTTGTGTATCAGTTGGTTTCGCGTCTATCTCGATGCCGGTCACCACGGACTCCTAGTCACTCGAAGGCTGGCCTAATCCTGGCACCACGAGACAATTGGCGTCAAGAGCAAAATGTCTGACTGCGCCATTTGACGGGAAGGGACAGACAAATCAGGCAGGACGGTAATCTGGAGGGATGCTGGACTCGACCACTCCGATCGGCGCGGACCGGGCGACCGAACCGGCAGGCCCCACCGCGGCCGACCGCGTGCCTGCGGGCCTGCGTGAACGCAAGAAGCTCCAGACCAAGGCGGCGATCATCGAGGTCGGGCTGCGACTGTGTGAAACACAGGGCTTCGACGCGACGACGGTCGAGCAGATCGCCGCGGGCGCCGATGTCTCCCCGCGCACGGTCAACCGCTACTTCCCGCTCAAGGAAGACATCGTGCTCGCGCCGATCGACGAGTTCGGCGGCACCGTCGCCGTCGCACTCGCCGGGCAACCGCGCACCGGCAACGAACTCAAGGCGCTGTGTGACGCCTACCTGCAGGTCGTCGATACCGAGGCCGAGGCCGACGGCATCCGGTTCCTGCGCCAGTTCCAGCAGATGCAGCGGATCATGCGGACCAGCCAGGCCGTGAACGCGCGCGCCCTCGAATACGCGGAGAAGAAGAACGTCTCGGTCTGCGCGCAACTCGCCGAGCGGATGGCGACCACGCCGGACGACTTCTCGGTCCGGGTGGTGGCCGGCACCTGGCAGATGTTGTGCCACCTCTCGCTCGCCGCCATCGAGGACGAGCTGCTCGGCTCGACGCCGGAAGCCGCCGCCGGGGTGACCAAGGCCGCCATCCTGCGCGCCTACCACGAGCTTCGCCGCGTCTGCGGTGCGCACGCCGACGGCGACACGCCAGAGGTCGGCACACCGTCGGCGGAGTGATCCAGGCGACGAAACCGGGGGAAGTTTCCGCGCTGACACGATGGCCGGTTAACATGACGGCAAGGTCATGAGTACCAGCGCCAAGCCCCGGCTCGCTGGTCGGCAACCCTCCAGCTGCGGTGGGGTGCTCCGGGTGATGACCGGGCTCTCGAAGGTCGAGAGCAAGCGCGCATTGCAGGAGGCCCCCATGTGTTGTTGTCCGTCGATCCGACCCAGCTGACGCGAGACACCGGCAAACAATCCTGGAGCAATTCATGACCGACTCTGCCCTGCCCGAGAACTGGTCCTTCGAGACCAAGCAGATCCACGCGGGCCAGGCCCCCGACGCGAGCACCAACGCGCGGGCACTGCCGATCTACCAGACCACCTCCTACACCTTCCGCGACACCGACCACGCCGCCGCGCTGTTCGGTCTCGCCGAACCGGGCAACATCTACACCCGGATCATGAACCCCACCCAGGACGCGGTCGAGCAGCGCATCGCCGCGCTCGAGGGTGGCGTCGCGGCGCTGCTGCTGGCCTCCGGCCAGGCCGCCGAGACCTACGCGATCCTGAACCTGGCCAGCGCCGGTGACCACATCGTGTCGAGCCCGCACCTCTACGGCGGCACGTACAACCTGTTCCACTACTCGCTGCCCAAGCTCGGCATCGAGGTCTCCTTCGTCGAGGATCCCGACGACCTGGCGCAGTGGCAGGCCGCCATCCGGCCCAACACCAAGGCCTTCTACGGCGAGACCATCGCCAACCCGAGCAGCGCGGTGTTCGACATCCCCGGCATCGCCGAGGTGGCGCACAAGGCCGGTATCCCGCTGATCGTCGACAACACCGTCGCGACCCCGTACCTGATCCAGCCGCTGGCCAACGGCGCCGACATCGTCGTGCACTCGGCCACGAAGTACCTGGGCGGGCACGGCGCCGCGGTCGCGGGCGCGATCGTCGACGGCGGCACCTTCGACTGGACCGTGCGCGACGCCGACGGCAACGCGCGCTTCCCCGGTTTCACCGAGCCCGATCCCAGCTACCACGGCGCGGTGTTCGCCGACCTTGGCGCGCCCGCCTTCGCGCTGAAGGCCCGCGTGCAGCTGCTGCGCGATCTGGGTGCCGCGGTGTCGCCGTTCAACGCGTTCCTCATCGCCCAGGGCATCGAAACGCTGAGCCTGCGGGTCGAACGGCACGTGTCCAACGCCGAGGCCGTGGCGAAGTTCGTCGCCGAGCAGCCGGGCGTCGAGGCCGTGTACTATGCGGGGCTCGAGACCTCGCCCTGGTACGCGCGGGCCAAGCAGCTCGCACCCAAGGGCGCGGGCGCGATCGTCGCGTTCGAGCTGCGCGGCGGTGTCGACGCGGGCAAGAAGTTCGTGGACGCGTTAAGCCTGCACAGCCATGTCGCTAACATCGGTGATGTGCGTTCTCTCGTGATTCACCCGGCATCGACCACGCACTCGCAGTTGACGCCCGAAGAGCAACTGGCCTCCGGCGTCACTCCGGGGCTGGTCCGGCTCGCCGTCGGCATCGAGGGAATCGACGACATCCTGGCCGATCTGCGCGCAGGTTTCGCGGCGGCGACGACGTGACTGTGAGCACCGAATCGCCGATCGCCCGTCCCGCAACCGGTGTGGCCCTGCTGCCACCGCCGGACGGGCGACTCGGCGTGGTCGCCATCGGGGACGTGGCGCTGGAGAACGGCGCCGTGCTCCCCGATGTGCGGCTGGCGGTGCAACGCTGGGGCGAGCTCTCGCCCACGCTCGACAATGTGGTGCTCGTCGAACACGCGCTGACCGGTGACTCGCATGTCATCGCCAGCGCGGACAACGCGCAGCCCGGCTGGTGGGAGGGCATGGTCGGGCCCGGCGCGCCGATCGACACCGACGAATGGTGTGTGATCGCGACCAACGTGCTCGGCGGCTGCAAAGGCAGCACCGGCCCGTCCTCGCTCGCGCCCGACGGCACGCCGTGGGGCTCGCGCTTTCCCGATCTGACCATCCGTGACCAGGTGACCGCGGAGGCGCAGCTGCTCGAGCTGCTCGGGATCGAGCGGCTGGGCGCCGTCGTCGGCGGGTCGATGGGCGGCATGCGAGTGCTGGAGTGGGTCGTCGGGCAGCCCGAGCGGGTCGCGGCCGCGCTCGTGCTGGCCGTCGGCGCCCGCGCCACCGCCGATCAGATCGGCACCCAGACCACCCAGATGGCCGTCATCACCGCCGATCCGGATTGGCAGGGCGGGGACTATCACGGCACCGGCCGCGCCCCGATGACCGGCATGGGCCTGGCCCGGCGCATCGCGCACCTGACCTACCGCACCGACGGCGAGCTCGACCACCGCTTCACCAATCGGCCCCAGGGCGACGAGGATCCGTGGACGGGCGGCCGCTACGCGGTGCAGAGCTACCTCGAGCACCAGGCCGAGAAGCTCTGTCAGCGATTCGATCCGGCCACCTATGTACTGCTCAGCGAGGCCATGAACCGGCACGACGTGGGTCGCGGCCGTGGCGGGATCGCCGCCGCGCTGGCCTCGACCCCGGTCCCGTGCGTGGTGGGCGGTGTCGACTCCGATCGACTCTACCCCCTGCACACCCAGGCCGAGCTGGCCGAGGGTCTGCCCGGCTGCGCCGGTCTCGAGATCGTGCACTCGCGCGACGGGCACGACGGCTTCCTGACCGAGGCCGCCGCGGTGTCGAAGCTGCTCACCGAGACGATGCGCCTGGCTCGCGAGAGCCGCTGACTCAGTCTCTCGCCGTACCCGTCAGCAGGGTGACGATCGAGCGGACGTATTCCTGGAGCCGTTCGCGCGGATACTCCTGCGGCTCGTTGACCGCCAGCCTGCCGAGCATCTCGGCGACGGTGAGGGTCGAGTTCGCGAGCAGGCCCGCGTCCATCCCCGACCAACGCGGTGACATCGCGATACCCACGCGGACAAGGGATTCCGCGCGGGCCAGGATCTCGGCGCGAGCCGTACGCAAGGCGGCACGGTATTCGTCGGGAGCGCTGGCCGGGGTCGCCAGGATCAGCCGCCAGCGCGTCGGATTCGCCAGGGCGACACCGACGAACGCTTCGACCGTCGCCGAGGCGGCGGCGACCGGATCGGTGTCGAGCAGGTTCTCCGGCAGGGTGTCGGCGATCTGATCCAGCCCGCGTTCGCGCTCGCGTTCCAGCAGGGCCTCGACGAGCTCGGCGCGGGTCTTGAACACGGTGTACAGCACCGGTTTTCCGACGCCGGCCTCCTGGGCGACGGCTTCCATGCTCAGCTCGTGCAGTTCCATCCGGCCGAGCACGGCGAAGGCGGCATCGAGGAGCTGGGCGCGCCGCTCGTGCGGTGGCAGGCGCGGGGCATAGCGGCGCCGCGGCCGTTGCTCCTGGGTCGAAGTCACGCCCGCACCTCCTGTCGTTTCCTGGACGATACCCCGGCGGTGGAGTCTCGGCCTCAATCCTACGCAACCGTTGTATTCGCTTCGCACCATTGCTACGGTTGCGTTGTATTCAACTGCGAGGTTCGCCTCGGCACTGCAAAGGAGCACGTGCAATGGCTTTCGATCCGTCCACCCTGCGCCGCGACGACTACGGCTTCTTCGGGCCAGGCTCCCCCAGCTGGAAGGTGTGGGCATCGCCGACCGCGCTGATCGGTTTCCAGCGCGCGGTCACCCTCGAGCACTTCGACCCGTTCCTGACCGCGGCGGTCGCCGATTCACAGGGCATCTACGACAACCCCGCGACCCGCCTCGACCACACGCTCGCCTACTTCGTGCTGGTCGCGCTCGGCGACGGCCGCACCGCCATCCAGGCCGCCGAGCACCTGATGAAGGTGCACGCGCCGATGACGGGCATCGAACCGATCAGCGGCAAGCGCTACAGCGCCAACAACCCGGAATCCCAGCTGTGGATCCACATCACCGGCTGGCATTCGGTGCTCAAGTGCTACGAGATGTACGGGCCGGGACCGCTGAGCCCCGAGGAAGAGCAGCGGTACTGGGCCGAGTGCGCGATCGCCGCCGAGCTGCAGACCTGCAAACCCGCCGATGTGCCGCGCACCCGCGACGAGGTGCACGCCTATTTCGAGCGGGCGCGGCCGCAGCTGTGCGTCTCCGAGCGGGCGATCGAGGGCATGCACTACCTGCTGTGGACACCGCCGGGCAAGGGCTGGCATTTCGCGATCGGCAGCAGGCTGCTGTCGCTGGCCACCATCCCGACCCTGCCGATGTGGATGCGCAAGCTCGGCCGCTTCGCCGTACCGCGCGTCGTCGACCCGCTCGTCCGGATCCCCGCGAAGGTGATCGCCTGGACCGCCGCCCGCCGCGACAACTGGGTCCTGATCAAGGCCGCCCCGTTCATCGCCCCGATGACCGGCGCGATCTTCGCCGCCCACGCCCACTCCGCACCGCCGCGGACCCTGTCGACGATCACCCCGCAGCAGGCCCGCGAGCTCTACGGCAGCCAAGGCACCCGCAGCCTGTGGGAGCAGCGCGTGCCCGCCGAATCCGCCTGATCGAGTCGGCCCAGGGCCGCCGCCGCGCCACGCCGGGCCGCGGCCCGGTCAGGGCGACATGCGCCTGGCCTTCTCGATGCGATTGATATTCGTCTCGACCCATTCCCGCAGCGCCGCGATCGGTTCGCACAGGCTGCGACCGAGATCGGTGAGCGTGTACTCGACCCGGGGCGGCACCGTGGGATACACCGTGCGCGCGACGAATCCGTCGCGCTCGAGCTGACGCAGGGTCTGCGTGAGCATCTTCTGGGAGATGCCGTCGATCCGGCGGCGCAGGTCGGTGTAGCGCAGGGTGCCGTCGGCGAGCGCGTCCACGATCAGCACCGTCCACTTGCCCGCGATGTGGTCGAGGACCTCGCGGGTCGGACATTTGGCCGAGTAGACGTCGGCGGGCAGGCCGGTCGCTTCATGAACTGTGCGCATCCAGCCGATTATAACGCACTTTCAGGTGCCTACTTCCCAAAGGAGAGTGACTCTCCGATAGTAGGAATCATGATCACGCAGACACTGTCAGTCACCGAAGCCATCCGCACCCGGCGCACCGTCCGCCACTACCGGCCCGATCCCATCGCCCCCGAACTGCTCGAAGAACTGCTCGACCTGGCCGTGCAAGCCCCGAGCGCCTGGAACATGCAGGACCGCTCGATCGTCGTGGTGACCAGCGACGACGGCCGGAAGGCATTGTCGGAGGCGGCTTTCGGTCAGCCGCAGCCGCTGGAGGCGCCCGCGGTGCTGGTGTTCGTCGCCGACCCGGCGGCCTGGACATCCGCCAACACCGATATCGCCGAGCGAGCCGTGCGGAACGGGGCGTGGAACGAGCGGTTTCAGGCGATGTTCGATTCGCGCGCCGAATATCACTCGTTGCGCGAGCGCGGGCTGCTGCGTGAGAACGCCGTGAAGAACGCGATGATCGCCGCTACCTATGTGATGCTCGCGGCGACCGGTCTCGGGCTCGCCTCCGCGCCGATGAACGGGTGGGACGCCGAGCTGGTGAAGCAGGCGATCGGCGTCGACGCGGACGCGGATCTGGCGATCGCGGTCATGGTCACCGTCGGCTACGGCGCGGACACCCCGCCGCACCCGGGTCGCAGGCCGCGCGAGCGGGCGGTGTTCGCCGAGCGCTATCCGGCGCTCAGCTGACGCCGAGGGTGTTGATGGTGGCGGCGAGGAAGACGATGGCGCTGCCCAGCGCCGTGAGGGTGGCCACGTCGAACGGCTTGCTGCGGACCGCGAGCAGCCCCACCTGCACGGTCGGCAGGCACAATCGGAACGCGGCGGCCACCAGGGCCGCGCTGCCGAAGATGATCGCGCCGCGCCGCCACCGATCCCAGGCGACGAACACGACAGCGACCAGGATCAGCGCGCTCACCACGGTCATCGGCAGATGACTGCGCAGGTACTGCTGCCACGCGCTCAACCGCACGACCCGATGCTTCCCGGTCGTCTCCGCCTTGTTCACGGCGCCGATTGTTCCAGACGCGGCCGCCGGTCGGGCGCCCCGAGCCCGATCGGTGGGGCGAGCCGAGTGCGCGAGCCCGGCATGACAGAGTGATGCGCTGTGCTGCACCTGATCTTTCACAACCCCGTGATCCCACCCAACACCGGCAACGCGATCCGGCTGGCCGCGGGGACCGGTTGCGCGCTGCATCTGATCGAACCGCTCGGCTTCGACCTCTCGGAGTCGAAACTGCGCAGGGCCGGGCTGGACTATCACGACCTCGCGGTGGTGACGGTGCATCCCGACCTGGCGACGGCGTGGGCGGCCATCGAGCCTGGGCGGGTGTTCGCGTTCACCACCCAGGCCACCACCCGCTTCACCGATGTCGCCTACCGCGACGGCGACGCCCTGCTGTTCGGCACCGAACCCACCGGGCTACCGGCCGAGGTGCTCGCCGACCCTCACATCACCGACCAGGTCCGCATCCCGATGCTGCCCGGCCGCCGCTCGATGAACCTGTCCAACGCCGCGGCGGTGTCGGTGTACGAAGCATGGCGCCAGCTGGGCTTCCCCGGCGCGGTATAGCCGTTAGCGCTATCTCAGCGCTAAAATAGCGCTATGGCTACCATCCAGGTTCGGGACATCCCCGACGAGGACGCCGAGGTGTTCCGCAGACGCGCCGAAGCAGAGGGTATGTCGCTGCAGGCATACATGCGGCGGGAGTTGATCGCCGCCGCACGTCGCCGTTCGAAGACCGAGGCGATGGCGGCAATCCGTGAAGCGCTCGAGCGCGATTCGAGCGCGGGAGCCGATCGCGAGTCGATCCTGAGCGCATTGGACGACGCCCGTGGCGAGTGACGAGTACGTGCTCGACGCCTCGGCCGCCTCCACCGCGTTGCTGCGCAAGGACGCCGTCGGGACCGCCGTCGGACGGTTGATCGAGACCAGCACCTGCCACGCGCCACATCTCATCGATGCGGAAGTCGGCAATGTGTTGCGCCGCCATGAGCGCAAGGGCCTGATCGACCCTGATACCGCCACGATCGGCCTGCGCATGTTGGCGACGATGGTCGATCGGCGCTATGCCCACCAGGGTTGGCTCAGCGAGCAGGCATGGCTGCTCCGCCACACAATCACGTTCTACGACGGCCTCTATGCCGCGTTGGCGGCACGACTCGATGTTCCGCTGCTCACCAGCGACGCACGGCTCAGCAAAGCGCCCGGACTGCCGTGCCGAGTCGAAGTGATCGACTGAGTTTCCGGCGTCAGTCGTCGACGGCGAAGCGTTTGAAGCGGGAGGTGGCGCCGCCGGTCAACCGCACCGCCGATTTGGCGACGCCGAAGTGCTCGGCGAGGAGTTCGATGGCGGCCCTGTTGGCTTTGCCCTCGACGGCGGGGGCGCGGACGTAGAGGGTGAGGGTGCCGTCGTCGGCGATTTCGACCAGCGGGCCTTTACGGCTGTTCGGTTTGATCGTCGCCCGTACGGTCGGCATCGGTCGCTTCCTTCTCGTGTCCCGCGGTCGGCGAGGTGGTCTCGGCCGCAGGAGTTATCACGGCAGGTGCCACGGGTGCGGTGGGGCGGCGACGGCGCAGCACGGTCCGCAGCACCAGCCAGAGCACGCCGCCGAGCACGGCGAGGAAGCCCAGCCACGGGACCGCCTTGCCCGCGAAGACGACCGCGTCGCG
The DNA here is from genome assembly GCF_053608525.1 of Nocardia sp. NPDC055029. NCBI lineage: Bacteria > Bacillati > Actinomycetota > Actinomycetes > Mycobacteriales > Nocardiaceae > Nocardia > Nocardia sp. NPDC055029. Next base: position 378,585 of record NZ_JBSGVQ010000001.1, on the reverse strand, counting down.
CAACCAGTCGACGAGCGAGTTCCAGCCCGCGACGATGCCGTCCCAGAAATTGTCCGGGTCGCCGGGCGCCTTCTTGTCGTCGGCGGTGAGGGTGATGGTGAGCGTGGACAGCGCGACCTGGTCGTCGAGCGAGCGCTTCTGCGCGGTGAGGCTGTCGAGCTCGCCCTGCCTGCTCGACAACGCCTCCTCGGCGGCGATCAGGTCGGCGGTGTTGGTCGCGCCTGCGATGAGCGCGCGCAACCGGTCGACGGAGGCCTGTAGTGCGCGGATGCGGGCGTCGAGGTCCTCCCACTGCATGGTGACGTCGTCGCGGTTGGTGCTGACCTCGGTGACGGTGCCGATCCCGCCGAGACCGGTGATGAAGGCATCGGTCTTGTCGGCGGGCACCCGCACACTGAGCACCGCGCGTGCCGTGCGGTCGTCGGTGCCCGGCTGTTCGGTGCGGCTGTCGATCCGGCCGTCCATGGCGCGCACCTGCTCGGTGACGGTCGCCGCTGCGCCGATCGGATCGTCGGCGATGATGTCGACCGAGCCGGTGATCACCTCTTTCCGATTCGCCGAATCCGACGGCGCTGGGCCCTCTTTGGACGGCGCCCCCTCCCGGAACCCAGGCGCCACCGCGGCAGCCGGCCCCGAAACACTCGGCGAGGACGCGTGATCGGCCTGACTCTCGCTCGCGTCGTCCCCACACCCGGCCAGGAACAACAGCCCGAACACCCCGACCATCACCACGGCAAGCTTGCGCATGTTCGCAGCGTAATGCGCCGACGCCGCGAGCGGGCCCAGCAGCTAGAGGTCGGCGGGGAGAATGCGAAACGCGTCGACACCGGGTGTGAGCGGTTCGATCGCGCGGAAGTCGCGCTGGTCCAGGGTGAAGATGCAGTTGGTCCGGTACTTGTCGGCCAGGGCGACGCCGACCGAGTCGGCGAGGTCCAGCCGAAGACCCTCGTACTTGGCCCGGATGAGCTGGGCCGCAGCTAGATCGACATGCTTGAGCTCGGCGAGCCGGTAGCGCCCGTCGAGCATGCGGGCCATCAGTGCTTCGGTGACCTGCATCGCCGCCTCGAAACCGAGATCGCGGTGCACGAGGTGGTCCAGCTCGGTCAAGACGAGCGGTGAGATCACCAGGGTCTCGGACGCCATGACCGCGAGCGCCTGTTCATGCTCGGGCTGATCGGCATCGAACGCGGCGAACAGAGCGGAAGTGTCGGCGACGATGATCATCGACGAGCCGACCGCGACTTGATGTGGTCGTAGATCGCCTGATCCATCTCGTCGGCGGTGCGGGCCCGGCCGCTGCGGAATACCGGCAAGGGCGCGTCGTTCTTGGGCACCTCGGAAGTGTCGAGCAACATGGCGATCCCCCGTCGAATGAGTTCAGCCTTGCTGACCCCGGTCGCGGCAGCTTCGGCATCGAGCCGGACCTCCAACTCCTCGGGGAGGTACACGGTCGTCTTGATCATGCCACATATGGTACCACCCGTAAATCAGGAAACCGCAGCTCAGCGGGTTCGGTGGGCGTAGCGGTCGAGTTCGGCGAGACGGTCGTCGAGGTGGGGGTGGGTGGCGAGCAAGGCGGGGACCTCGGTGGCGTTGGCGGTGGAGCCGGGGACCTTCGAACGGTCGTACACGAGTTGCAGGACGAAGCGGAAGTCGTCGAGGTAGCCGAGGTCGACGACAACGCGGTCGGCCAGGTATTCGAGGCGTCGGGACAGCCGGGGCCGGGTCACCAGCTGGGTAGCGGCCAGGGCCAGGGCGAGTGCGGAGCCCCAGGGGCCGAGGAGGAGGGCGAGCGCCGCGAAGAGCAGGCAGGCGGCGGTGCCGTAGGCCAGGACGGCCGGGGCGACGAGCAGCGTGGTCGCGGCGGCCGCGCCGAGAGAGGAGTAGCGCAGGGCGGCGAGCACGTGGTTCGAGAGTCGCAACAGGCGCGGGTGCAACCGGGCCATCACCCGGTCCGCCGGCGCGAAAACAGCGCGTACCAGCAACTCGAAGGGCCACCGATACCACCGGATCACCGACCGCCGGGTGGCGGTGTCCTGCAGGCGATGTCCGAGCTCGTGGGCGATCAGCGCTTCGAGCTGACGCTCGGTGCACGCCTCGACGGCGGACCGGGTGACACTGACATAGCCGCTGGCGTTGACGGCTCCGTTGACGGCATCGGAATGCATGACCCACACCGTGGTCGAGGCGGCGGGCAGACCGGCGGCATCGGTGACATTCGCCCACGCGCGATTCACCCGGTCGTGTTCGTCCGGCAGGTTCCGTTCGGACGACAGCGCCATCGCCCCCAGCATGAGCCGTTGCCAGCCGAGCACCACCGGACCCGACGCAGCCCACAGCACGGCGACCAGCACCGCGGCCCAGTTCGCCAGCAGCGCCGCGGTTCCCACCAGCAGCCAACCGCTCAGCACGAGCGATGGCAGCGATGCCAGCAGATCCGCCACGGCCCAGTGGTAGCCCTGCCGGTAGGTCACCGACAGTGTGTTCAGTTCGGAGTGCGCCATGTGGCCCCCACGATTCGATGCTCCACTTCCCTTGATACCGCAGCGACTCCCGGATGTCCGGTATCGATTCGGCAGTGGTTCAGCGGAAGTCGCGGGAGCGGGCGGCGATGGTGAGGTCGAGGTGTTCGAGGTGGTCGGCGAGGACACTGGCCGCGCCCTCGGCGTTCTGGACGCGGCCGCGGATCAGCAGGGCGGTGGCGTTCTGGGCCAGGCGGCGGTAGCGGGCCCAGAGGCCGACCGAACAGACGACATTGACCATGCCGGTCTCGTCTTCCAGGTTGAGGAAGGTGACGCCCGCCGCGGTGGCCGGGCGCTGGCGATGGGTGACGGCGCCCGCGACCAGGATGCGGGTGCCGTCTTCGACGAGCAGCAGGTCGGCGGCGGGGACGACGCCGAGCGAGTTCAGGTGCGCGCGCAGGAATTCGGTGGGATAGCTGCCGGGTGAGATGCCGCTGGCCCAGACGTCGGCGGCGGCGAGTTCGAGCGCGCTCATGCCGGGCAGCGACGGCGCGACGGTCGCCGGACCGGTGCCGGGCAGCAGGGTGGGACGCTCGCCTGCCGCGGCGCCCGCGGCCCACAGTGCGGCCCTGCGCACGCTGCTACCGCGGTCGTCGACCAGGGTGTCCAGGGCGCCTGCGGTGGCGAGCGATTCCGCCTGCGCGACGGTCAGTTCCACCCGGCCGGTCAGGTCGAGCATCGAGGAGTACCGGCCCGCTGCGGTGCGCTCGGCGACGATGCGGTCGGCGAGATCGGTGCCGATGTGGCGGACGCCGGACAGGCCGAGCCGGATCTCGGTGCCCGTGTTCTCCAGGGTGGGTTCGGCGCGGCTGGCATTGATGTCGGGGCCGTGCACGCGCACACCGTGGCGGCGGGCGTCGGCGACCAGCGACTGCGGCGAGTAGAACCCCATCGGCTGGGCGCGCAGCAGTCCCGCGCAGAACGCGGCCGGATGGTGCAGCTTGAACCAGGCCGAGTAGAACACGATCGAGGCGAAGCTCTGCGAATGGCTTTCCGGGAAGCCGAAATTGGCGAAGGCGTAGAGCTTCTCGTAGATGCGATCCGCGACCGCGCCGGTGATCCCGTGCAGCTCACGCATGCCTTCGTAGAGACGGCCTTTCAGCCGTTCCATCTTCTCCGGCGAGCGCTTGGAGCCCATCGCCCTGCGCAGCTGATCGGCTTCGGCGGGGGTGAACCCGGCGACGTCGACGGCCATCTGCATCAGCTGTTCCTGGAAAAGCGGGACGCCGAGGGTGCGTTCGAGCGAATTCTCCAGCGCCGGATGGTCGTAGACGACCGGCTCTTTCCTGTTACGTCTGCGGATGTAGGGATGCACAGAGCCGCCCTGGATGGGTCCGGGCCGGATCAACGCCACCTCGACCACCAGGTCGTAGAAGGTGCGCGGCTTCAGACGCGGCAGTGTCGCCATCTGCGCGCGCGACTCCACCTGGAACACCCCGATCGAGTCGGCGCGCTGCAACATCTCGTAGACGCCCGGTTCGGCGAGGTCGAGCGCGTGCAGTTCGACCGTCTCGCCTTTGTGCTCGCGCACCAGGTCGATCATGTAGTGCAGCGCCGAGAGCATGCCGAGGCCGAGCAGGTCGAACTTGACCAAACCGACCGCGGCGCAATCGTCCTTGTCCCACTGCAGGACACTGCGCCCCGCCATCCGCGCCCACTCCACCGGGCACACGTCGGCGATCGGCCGATCGCAGATCACCATGCCGCCGGAGTGGATGCCCAGATGCCGTGGCAGGCCGTCGAGTTCACCGGCGAGCTCGAGCACCGGCGCCGGGATATCGGTGCCCGTCTCCGCCGAGACCCCGGACCAGCGGCTCACCTGCTTGCTCCACGCGTCCTGCTGACCCGGCGAGAAGCCAAGTGCCCGTGCGGCATCGCGCACCGAGGACTTACCGCGATAGGTGATCACATTGGCCACCTGCGCGGCGTAGTCGCGGCCGTACTTGGCGTAGACGTGCTGGATGGCCTCCTCGCGCCGGTCCGATTCGATGTCGACGTCGATATCGGGCGGCCCGTCGCGCTCCGGTGAGAGGAACCGTTCGAACAGCAGTTTGTTGCCCACCGGGTCCACATTGGTGATGCCGATGGCGTAGCAGACCGCGGAGTTGGCCGCCGAGCCCCGGCCCTGGCACAGGATGTCGTTGTCCTTGCAGAACCTGACGATGTCGTGCACCACCAGGAAGTAGCCGGGAAAGGTCATCTTCTCGATCACCGCGAGCTCGTGCTCGATCTGCCGGTACGCCTGCGGGTTCCGCTCCGGTGGGCCGTAGCGCTCGGCGGCGCCGCGCAGCGTCAGCTCGCGCAGCCACGAGTCCTCGTCATGCCCGGCCGGCACGTCGAACGGAGGCAACTTCGGGGCGATCAGGCGCAGGTCGAACGCGCATTCCCGGGCCAGGGTCACGGCATTGGCCACCGCCTGTGGATGGTCGGCGAACAGCCGCGCCATCTCCGCGCCCGAGCGCAGATGCGCACCGCCGGTCGGCGCGAGCCAGCCCGCCATCTCGTCGAGGCTGCTCCTCGACCGGATCGCGGCCAGCGCCATCGCGCGACGGCGCTGGGACGGGCTTGCGAAGTGCGCACCGGTGGTGGCCAGGACCGGCAGACCGAGGCGATCGGCGAGTGCGATCAGAGACGCGTTGCGTTCGTCGTCGGTGGCGATGCCGTGATGGGTGAGTTCGACGCCGACCCGGTTGTCGCCGAAGCGTTCGATCAGATCACGCAGGGCCGCTTCGGCTTTCGGTAGGTTTGTCGCGCCCTCGCGCAGATCCCGCTCCAGCGCGCTGCGCAGGTGGCCCTTCCGGCAGCCGGTGAGGATGTGCCAGTGTCCGCCCGCCGTCGCGGTGAGCGTGTCGAAGTCGTAGCGCAGCACGCCCTTCTCGCCCGCGGCCATGTGCGCGGCGGCCATCTCCCTCGACAGGCGTCGATAGCCTTCTTCACCGCGCGCCAGGACCAGCAGGTGCGGGCCGCGCGGATCGGGAGAACCGGTGCGCGGCACGGAATCCGGGGCACCGACATGGCCGATCGCGTCGCTGTCCGCCGCGATGCCCGCGATATCGGCACGCAGGCCGCCGCGAGGAACAGAACGGCGCCTGACCGCATCCCCTCGGCCAGGCGCCGCCTCCGCATCGGTTCCCAGTGACAGTTCGGCACCGAAAACCGTTGGCATTCCCCATTCTCTGGCCGCCTCGGCGAACCGGACGGTCCCGTAGAACCCGTTGTGGTCGGTGAGCGCGAGCGCCGACAACCCCAGGCGCACCGCCTCCTCCACCAGCTCCTCCGGCTGACTCGCGCCGTCGAGGAAGCTGTAGGCGGAGTGGGCGTGCAGCTCGGCGTAGGGCACCGCCGACGTGGTGGGCGGTGCGATCGAATCCGCTTCGTAGGCACCGCGTTTGCGCGACCACGCCGGACTGTCGCCGCCGTCGCCCGGATGCATGTCCGCCGCCGGGCGACGGCTCGGCTTGCCCGAGAGCACCCGCTCCAGTTCCGACCAGGTCGGCGGACCGTTGCTCCAGCCCACGCGCCCTCTCCTCTCACGACCCCCGCATCACATCCACCTCCCGCTCGGTCGCGTTTGCCCGACCCCTCAACTCGCGGGCAACCGCTCCATCGACCGCGATTCCAGCGCGGCCTCCACATGACCGAGACCCGACCGGATCACCGCGCCGTAGGCATCGTTGGCGAGCACGTCCAGGTGCCCGCGCGCGATGGCCAGCTGCATCCGCGCCATCTCGAAGTCACCGACCCGGCGGTGACTGTCGGCCAGGTTCAGATACAGCGAGGGCAGGAACCCGCGCAGCCCCTCGTCCAGCGGGATGCCGGGCCCGAACACCGCGCCGAGCGCCCGCTGATCCCAGAGCAGCGCGCCCTCCGGCAACTCCTGCACATCCGCCAGGTGATGTGCGATCACGCAGCGATGCAACGGGTCGCCGCCTTCCCCTACCTCGTCCCAGAGCCTGGTCAGCGCCGCGCGCGCCGCATCCGGGTCGCCACCGCCGAGCCGCACCGCGGCATAGATATCCGCCATCCGATCGTCCGCCATGGGCAAAGTATCGCACATACGTTCGAACATTGGCGAGAGGGGTTCGAACATATTTTCGAGTTTCTTGCCAGCTCTGGTCCCGGAACTTACTTTGGAGTAAGTTCGAGGGAACGAGCTGCAAAGGAGCAGTGATGTCACAGGTTTCTCCCGGTGCACAGGGTCGTCGCGGTCGGCGACGGATCGATCTGACCGGCAGTCATGTCGTGATCACGGGCGCGTCGTCCGGGATCGGGCGCGCCGCCGCGCTGGCGGTCGCCGACAAGGGCGCCGTCCTGTTCCTCCTCGCCCGCCGCGGTGACGAACTGGCCGCCGTGGTCACCGAGATCACCGACGCGGGCGGGCAGGCCTACGGCTATCAGTGCGATGTCACCGACGCCGAATCCGTCGAGTCGACCGTCAAGGCGATCCTCGATCAGCACGGTCACGTGGACATGCTGGTGAACAACGCGGGCCGCTCCATCCGGCGCGCCATCCACCGCTCCACCGACCGCATCCACGACTTCGAACGCACCATGGCGGTCAACTACTTCGGTGCGCTGCGGATGACGCTCGCCCTGCTGCCGCAGATGCGCGAACGCGGCTTCGGCCACATCGTCAACATCTCCAGCGCCGGCGTCCAGGTCGCCACCCCGCGCTTCTCCGCCTACCTCGCCAGCAAGGCGGCCCTGGACAAGTTCGCCGAGGTAGCCGCCATCGAAACCCTCGCCGACGGCGTCACTTTCACCACCATCCATATGCCGTTGGTGCGCACCCCGATGATCGCTCCCAGCGGCGACCAGGGCCCCGCCGAGTCACCGGAATGGGCCGCGGCCACCATCGTCCGCGCCCTCACCGAACGCCCCAAGCGCATCGACGTCCCCCTCGGCACCTTCGCCGAATACGGCGCCTTGTTCACCCCCAAACTCCACGCCCGCCTCATGCACCGCTACTACCGCGCACTCCCGGACTCCCCCGCGGCCAAAGGCGAATCGGCCGACCCCGCCGAAGAGCCCGCGAAACCCCCACTCCCCCACCGTGAACCGAAGCCGAAGTCGCCCGCCCGCAAAGCCACCGGCAACGCCCTCCGCCGCGCCGCCCGCTGGATACCTGGCACGCACTGGTGACCAGAGCGAACCCACGGTACGGCTGACAGGGGGTAGCGCCTGAGGAATAATCGCATCAGCCGTTCGTGCGTCATCGTCGACCACACGGGTGAGATCCGGTTGCCTGGAAAGTATCCGAGGGTATGGAACGCTATCGAATCTTCATCAGCTACCGACGGGACGATACGCAGCACTTCGTCAGTCGGCTGCGCGCGACCTTCAGCAAGGAACTCCCGGACGACCTGGCGTTCTTCGACCGGGATTCGATCGACGGCGGTGTTCCGTTCCGGGAGGCGATCACCCGGGCCATCGCCGGGTCGTCGGTGGTGGTCGTGGTCATCGCCTCGGAGTGGCTCAGCCCACGCAACAGAAGCCGATTGCAGGCACCCGACGACCCGGTGCGGGAGGAGATCGAGACCGCACTGCGCCTCGGCAAGACGGTTCTCCCCCTGCTCGTGGACGATGCCAGACTGCCGCAGGCGAACGAGCTGCCGCCGAGCATGCGGGAACTGCTCGAGAAGAACGCTGCCAGAATACGATCCGACGTATACGACGACGACGCGGATCGGCTGGTACGCATCGTCGACGGGCTCATCGCTCAATCGGTGCCCGATCGCCAGGTCAGTAGCGGTGTCGTCTTCCCCGATACCGGCGAGAACGCCAGTACGCATCTGAACCTGATGATCGCCGGCATCGTGATTCCGCTCTTCGTCTGGTTCGTGTTCCGGGTGCACGGCGAGCTGCGCGAGCTGCTGTCCGTGCTGTTCGGCGGATCGGTGATCGCCGGGTATTTCTATGTTCGCAGCCGAGGCGACCAGCTGGTGATCGACGTCAGCGGCATCGAGATCCGCCGGGTCGGCATCATTCACCGCTTCCCCTGGAGCGAAATCGACAGACTCGACACGCATTCCACGAAGAAGAACGTATTCCTCGTCGCCCGCCGCGCCGGTGACCGGCTGCAGGAGAAATACGGTCGGGCCGACAGGTGGCCACGATGGGACACTGCGTCCGGGCATTTGATCATTTGTGATCTGAAGGTCGAAGCGAGCCGTAACACAGGCGGAAAAGACGGTGGATCGATCACCTTCACCACCGACCGATACTCCGGTGGCACCGATTCGCGGGTGCTGGACGCGGCCAAACGATACAAACCCATCGGTGGATTCGGCGGCCTCCGTCCGCCCGGGGAGATGATCCCGAGAGAGGTGGAACAACACCCCTGGATCGGTGTCGCGGCGGCTGTCGTGCTGGCCGTTGTGGTGACGCTGGTCGCCCTGTCTGTCGCTCGCTCGACGGATACTCCGTCATCCTCGAACCGGATATTCGGTGCGACATCGTCCGAGATCTCCAGCGACCTCTGACTACAGCCGGTGTCGCGTCGCGAGCCAGACCACGTGCTCGCGGCTGATCGCCTCCTCGGCGTCGTCGACCTCCCGGCTCCACGCATCCTCCGAATCCGCGAGGAGTAGCTTCGTCTCGGCACTCGACAGATCGGTGCAGGCCGCCGAATACGCGCGGGCGAGCGAGTCGTGCTGCTTCGCCTCGGTCCAGGCGACCGCGGCTCCGGCGATCATCGCCAGCGCGGGGCCGAGCATCAGGCTGCTCTGCACCACGGCGGTGGCCAAGGACGCTGTGGCACCGGTGAATTCCAGGCCGAACAGCGCCATCCGCCATTGGTTCGACCGTCGTTTGTTGTATCGCGATTTAGCCGCGTACCACTGCTGCTGATCGTGTACTCGCGCTTCGAGGTAGGTTCGCTTGCGGTCGTCCAGCGAGGTCGCGCGCTGCTCCCGCATCCACGCCGACACCTGCGAAGCGGCGACCGGCGACAGTTCCAGATCGGAGAATTGACCGCTGAGCCCGCGAAGCTTCTCGACGAGCCCGAGCGTCGCCTCGTTGACCGGCATCGCGATCGGGAAGGGCAGCCCGCCGACGGCGTACTTCCAGGCCAGCGTCTTCGCCGACTCGGCGACGGCGCGACCGTCGTACCACGCCTTGTCCGGTCGGTGCCGCCACAGCGAGGACTCCTCGATGATCGCGCCGACGAAAGCCAGCATCCCGACCAGCCCCATGACATCGAGGCGCCCGTTGCCCACCCGCCACGTGACGATCCCGGCGGCAGCGGCGACCACGAGAAACAGCAGCCGGCGACGAACACCGCCGACGTAGGCACGTTGCCCCTCGCGCGAGGCGGCATCGGATGCCTGGAAGAGCTGCGGCATCGATGAGTCGGAAACCCTTGCAGGAGCTGCCATTACCCCATCATCCCCCACATTCGCCGGTCGCGCCGCAACACGTGACCACTGCACGGAAGTCACCTGTCGATCGACCACCGCCCACAACGCGGACTGCTAGGCGTCGCCGGGGTTCACGACCTCGCCGTCAGCCCGCCGGATCGTTCGGCCAGGTCGGCAGGTAGGGCCGGGAGTTGTTCCACCGCAGCCGGTTCCAGGTAGGTGGCGGGCTTGGGGGCGGCGCCGCAGCTCGCCTGGCGTGGGGCGGCGGCGACGGTGCGGGCGGTGACGCGCCAGCGGCGGCCGTCGCGGTGGGTGACGATGGCGGCGCCAGCGAGGGCAGGGGCGTCGGTGGGGACAGGCTCGGGGACGACGGTGAGGGCGTCGCCGGGTACCGGCGGGAGCTGTTCACGGACAGCGACTTCGGCGAGCTGGGCGATCGGGTCGTAGCAGCTGCGCCCGCGCAGGCCGGTCAGCGAGACGGCGTCGGTGTCGGCGGCGGCGAGCAGGGCCTCGGCGGCGGCGGAGTCGACGCGGCCGTAGGTGAGGCCGGACGGGAGCAGGACCACGGCGGGGGCGAAGCGGTGGCCGCCGGTGTGCGAGGCCTCCCAGACGCGGCCGGGGTTGGCGGCGGCCAGCGCGGCGGCGATCGGGCGGCCGAGCAGGGCGCAGCACTGGTCGCGTTTGCCGTGCGCGCAGACCAAGACCAGCGGATCGTCCACTCGCACACCGATTCCCGGTGGTGGGCCGTCGACGAGGTGCAGGTCGATGTCGAAGAGCTGGCGCAGGTCGGTGATCTCGAAGCGCTCGCACCAGGAGCCCTCGGGACGCGAGCTGACCAGCAGGACGGTGCGGGTGCCGCTGAACTCGTTGCGGCCGGGGCGGCGGATCAGTGTCGGGCGGACCTTGGCCGCCGTGGTGCGCGCCGCCAGTTCGGCGGTGATCTCCGGGCCGAGCACCTCGTCGCCGATCACGTCGCGACCCCAGGCGCCAGGATGCTCGATGCACAACCAGCCGGTGACGTGGGTCGCGGTGCCGGGCAGCGGGAGGTCGGCCGCGGCAGTCGAGCACAGCATGCCATCGAACGGGTTCATGACGCTCCCTCCGGGTCGATCCGTCCGGCCGATCCGGAACAGGCGTCGTTTCACTGTAGAACCGGCGCGGGGTTCGGTGGTGAAGCGCCCTGCGACCTGGCTGTGAGCTGGGGCTTCGGCGGGCAGACCGGCACGCTGCCGGAGTGTCGGCGGCCCACATCGCGGATTCGTCCCGCCACCGCGCGTGCTGCCTGCCTCATTCGTAGACGCCCTCCGCATGCCAGGCAGCGGCGTCGTAGACGAGCAGGACGGCCCTGATCTCGGTCGGTTCGGCGTCGAGCTGGACCTGGGCACGGGCCGCGGGACCCGCCTGTTCGGCGGCGGCCCACCAGCGCTCGTCCACCGGCCACGGGCCCGCCCAGCCGAGCAGCGCCCACTGCCTGCGGCCCCAGTGCAGGCGGACCGGGTCGGCGGTGAACAGGCCGCGGTCGGTGACCTCGACGGCGGTGCCGTCGGCGGCGGTCAGGTGCACGGTGGGGCGGTGCAGGAGCAGCAGGGTCGGCGCCGGTTCGGGGAGCCTGCCCGGCCAGGGCTGGGACGGGTCGGCGGCCGGGGTGAGCTCGTCGCCGAGGGCGATCATGGTGATGCGTTCGGCCGGACCGCGGCCGCCGCTGAGCACCCCGACGCGCACCGCCTCGCCACCGAGCAGACCCTGCACCCGGACCAGCGCGCGGCGGGCGCGTTCGGTCTCCTCACCCTCCCCGCCCCACAGCCCGAGCTGCAGCGCGCCTGCGGCGACCACCTCGACCGGCTCCAGGCGCAGCACGACGATCGGGGCGGTCGGCCGGTCGCGGTGGGTGAGCCAACCGTCGAGTTGCCAGCGGATGCGGTCGGCGGTGTCGGGTGGGGTGAGCGGGCGGGCGCAGCGCCAGATGCGGGAGAGCTCCTCCCCCGCCTCCGTGCGCGCGGTGACGGCGAGGCGGGTACAGGCGACACCGGCGGCGGTGAGGGCGGTGTGCAACCGGGTCGCGAGGGTGCGGCCAGCGAACGCGGCGGCGTCGACGCGATCGATCGGCGGATCGCAGTTGAGTTCGACGCTCAGTTCCGGCGGTGGTTGCCGCGCCGACGGCGGACGCTCCGGCAGTGCCCGGGCGAGGCGATGGGCCAGAACCGCGTCGGCGCCGAAGCGGGAGGCGACGTCGGCGGGGGTGAGCCGGGCGAAGTCACCGACGCGGCGTAATCCCAAGCGGTGCAACAGGTCGACCAGCTCGGCGCGTTCCGGTGGGGCAAGGGCCGGTTCGGCGGCCAGCTCGGCCACCGGCAGCGGCGCCAGGTAGCGGGCGCCCTCGTCCACCGGCACGATCGCGGCGCGGCGGGCAGCGAGCACCGCGGTCGACATGGCGTCGGCGATGCCGATCTGCGCCTCGGCGCCCGCCACCGCCACGGCATCGATGAGCCGCACGGCCGCCGCTTCCTCGGAGCCGAAGAACCGTGTGGCACCGCGTGCTCCGAGGACAAGGAGTCCTGGGCGCAGTACTTCGACACCGGGTACGGTCGCGTCGACCGCACCGGCGACCGGTTCGAACAGGCGCGCATCGCGGTCCGGATCATGCTGGGCGACAATCAGTTCGGGGCAGCGTGATTGCGCTTCCCTGCGGGTCACGCCTTCTCGCACACCCTCGGCCCTGGCGATCGCCGAGCACGACACCACCCGATTTCCGTGCAGCACCGCCACGGGACGATCCGCGGGCACCCCGGCCGCCGCTGCCGCCGCCACCGCGGGCCAGTCGGGGCACAGCAGCGCCAGGACACGCTCTCCGCGTGTCATCGCCGACCACCGGCATGGATTCGAACACCATCGACTGACGTGGGCGGCAGCGTCGGGCAGGCGATCGGCGCCTGACCGGATGGCCACCGCCGGGCGGTCACGACACGGCCTCCCTGAGGTCGACCACCTCGCGGGTCTCCGCTTCGCGCGCAAGCCATTCGGTACGACCGGCCTGGGCGCACAGGTCGATGCGGCCGTGTCGGGGTGGGCCAGCCTTGGCGCTGACGCGCACGTCCAGGCAGACCGAACGCAGCCGACCGCGGCCCGCGCCGAGTCCGCGGTAGCCGGTGACGCGAGTGTCCAGGCGCAGCGACGGATTGGTCCAGGTGCCACCCGCGACGACCAGGGTGGCGCCGCGGTTGCGGGCGCGGGCGGCGAGGACCCGGCAGCGGGCGGGCGGGACGGCGAGGCCGCCGAGGCCGAGGACCACCAGGTCGAGCCCGTCGAGCAGGACGGCGGCCACTTCGGCCGGATCGGGGCCTGGGTCGGCGATCACCGCCAGCCGGGACAGCTGGGCGCCCATCTCGGCGGCGGCCAGCAAACCAAGCCGGGGCAGGCCGACCACCGCGGCGTGACCGCCGTCGCCGGTCACCGCGGCGAGCAGACCCGAGAGCATCGAGTGCGCGCCGGAGTAGGCGACCACGGCGCCTTTGGGCAGTCCGCCGTCGGGCAGCAGTTCGGCCAGCGGTCCAGGCACCGGCAGCAGATCGCGACTTAGTGGCTGCTCATGCGGTATGTGACCGGTGGCGGACTCGCCGCGTCCCGGCACCGACGCCATCCGACGGCGCAAGTCGTCGAGCGTGCGCTCACGGGCCGCCACCTCGGGCGACAACGCATCCGAACCCATCAACACCACCTACTTCCACGATGGACCCGCGAGCGGAGAACCGCCCAGCGCTGGAACGGCAGCACCGTTTCAGCTATCGATCGTATTCGAATATACGTTCGATGACGACCAGGGTGACACCCACCCCCTTCCCGTGTCCACAGCGGGGCCCCTTATACCCGCGCGCCGTGATACCGGCCAGTCATCGGCATATTCGACTACCCTCGCACCCGTGACCGAACGTGCTCGTCCCCATATCGGCCCCGACTACCTCGTCGCGGGCCGCTACCGCCTGCAGTCGAAATTGGGCGGCGGTGGCATGGGTGCGGTCTGGCTCGCGACGGACCGGCTGCTGAACCGGGAAGTCGCGATCAAGCAGGTGCTCTCCACGGCAGGCCTCAGCGAGGCCGAGGCCGAGCGAATCCGCAGCAGCATCGTGCACGAGGGCCGGGTGGCGGCCAAGCTGTCGCACGAGCACGCGATCGCCGTCTACGACGTGGTGATCGAGGCGGGCGAACCCTGGCTCGTCATGGAGTACTTACCCTCGCGCAGCGTGGCCAAGGCGCTCGCGCTGGTCGACACGCTGCCCGCGGTCGAGGTCGCCCAGATCGGCGCGCAGGTGGCCGACGCGCTCGCCGCCGCGCATGCCGCGGGCATCGTGCACCGCGACATCAAGCCGGGCAATATCCTCGTCGCCGATCGCGGTCCCGATCTCGGCAAGGCCAAGCTCAGCGACTTCGGCATCTCCCGCGGCGCGGGTGACACCCATGGCGACGACCCCGAGGGCACCATCACCGGCACCCCCGCCTACCTGCCGCCCGAGGTGGCCCGCGGCGCCAAGCCGACCGAGGCCAGCGACGTGTTCTCCCTAGGCGCGACGCTCTACACCGCGCTCGAGGGCCAGCCGCCGTTCGGTTTCGACGAGGACGAGAACGACGTCGTCACCAGGGCCGCGATGGGCCGGATCATTCCGCCGACCCGCTGCGGCATCCTCACCCAGCCGCTGCTGCACATGCTCGAGCCTGCGCCGCAGCGCCGCCCGACGATGGCCCAGGCCCGCGACGAGATCCTCACCGCGGCTTTCGGGCCGGGCACCGCCGCCTACATCCTCGGTGTTCCGCTGCGCACCGAGGACGGCACCATTCCCTCCTGGGCTGCCCGCAACTCCGCCAGCGGCCTGCGCAGCCCCCACTCCGCACCGCTGCCGCGCCCCCAGCGCGCACCGCTGTCCGCCCCGCCCGCGCCGCAGCAACAGCGCAGCGGCAGCTTCGTGGACAACCTGCCCAACGGCGCACCGCTGGCCATCGGCGCTGGTGTGCTGATCGGGCTGGTCATCCTGATCGCGCTCATCATCGCCGTGATGTGATCACTCGATACGGCGGCGATGCGCCCAGCGGGTCAGGGCGTTGCGATTCGACTGCTGGGTCTTACGGAGCACGTTGGACGCGTGGGTTTCCACCGTCTTCACCGAGATGAACAGGGTTTCGGCGATCTCGCGGTAGGTGTAGCCGCGGGCCAGCAGGCGCAGGACCTCGAGTTCGCGCGGGGTGAGCGAGTCCAGTTCGGGGTCGAGCGGCGGCTCGGGGACCGGGGAGCGGCCGGTGAACGAGTCGAGGACGAAACCGGCCAGGCGAGGGCTGAATACGGCGTCACCACCGGCGACCCGGCGGATGCCGTCGGCCAGTTCGGCGCCGGAGATGGTCTTGGTGACATACCCGCGCGCGCCCGCCCTGATCACCGCGATCACGTCCTCGGCGGCATCGGACACACTCAGCGCCAGGCACACCGGGCCCTCGGCGATCCCGGTCAGCACCGCGACACCGCCGCCGTCGGGCATGTGCACATCCAGCAGCACCACATCGGGGCGCGCGGCATCGATCCCGGCGATCGCCTCGGCCACCGCACCCGCCTCGCCGACGACCTCCATGTCGGTCTCGCGGCTCAGCTCGGCACGCACCCCCGACCGGAACACCGCGTGATCGTCGACAAGAAACACCCGAACACTCACTGACAGCTCTCCTCATCCCACCCGTGCGATCGACTCGCTCATCGGTACCACAGTTCTCGCGCGGGTTCGCGCGTCGTCACCGCGCTCAGCGCTGCCCTGGCTCGTTGTCGCGCGCTCCTCGACGGGCGGGCCGCGGGTCCGGTCCGCCGACGCCATGGCCGGTCGGGTCGGTGCGCTCGGCGGTCGCGCCGTCGGCGGGCGTGGTCTCGGCGGGCGTGACCTCGTCGATGCTGCCGGAGTCGGTGCGCGGCATGACGATCCGCACTTCGGTGCCGCGGCCGATCGTGGAGTCGATCTCGGCGGTGCCGCCGCGGCGTTCGATCCTGGCGCGGATGGACTTCGCGAGTCCGCGACGGTCGTCGGCCACCTTCGAGACGTCGAAACCGGCGCCGCGGTCGCGGACGAAGATGCTCACCTGATGCGCCTCGGCCTCGGCGAACAGGTCGATGTCGGGGACGCCTGCGTGCTTGGCCGCGTTGACCAGCGCCTCCCTGCTCGCGCCGAGCAGGGCGGTGAAGTGTTCCTTGGGCAGGCCTGCGCCGGTCTCGCCGGGATCCATGGCGACATCGCCGACCGTCACCGGCGTGACCTTCACGCCGTGCTGGTCCTCCACCTCACCCGCGATGGTGCGCAGAGCCGCGGCCAGGCTGGACTGGGCGGGGGCGGTGTCGTCGAACAGCCATTTGCGCAGTTCGCGTTCCTGGCTGCGGGCCAGGCGCAGCACCTCCTGCGGGTCCTCGGCCTGCCGCTGGATCAGCGCGAGGGTCTGCAGCACCGAATCGTGCAGGTGCGAGGCGATCTCCTCGCGTTCCTCGTTGCGGATGCGGGCGCCACGCTCGGCATTGAGCGCGCGGACCATGCGCAGCCACAGCGGCACCGTCAGCAGACCGGCACCGATCAGCGTGACCGCGACCGCGATCAGCGCCGAGCCGAGCGAACTCAGATCGATCCTGGCCAGCACGACCACGCCGAGGCCGACCACGATCAGCGTCGCCCCGGCCACGATCCGCGACCAGGTGACCACCGACGGTCGCGCGGGCAGCCCGAACAGCGCGCGCGGACCCGGCGCGGCGACGTCGTACTCGCGCCAGACCAGCGCGGCGCCGACCGCGATCACGACGATCGGGGCGATCACCCTTGCCGCGGTGCCCTGAAACAGCCACGACACCGTTACCGCCAGACCGAGGCCGAGCAGGGCCAGTCCGATCGCCTGCCTGCGCTCGTCGCCGGTGGGCTTCGCCGCGTCGCTGCCTGCCGGGGTGAAGATCCACAGCAGTCCGTAGGCCACCAGACCAGCGCCTAGCAGCGCGGACAGCAGCACGAACGCCATCCGCACTTTGAACACATCGACGCCGAGATGATCGGCCAGACCACCCGCGACCCCACCGACCACCCGGCCACCGGTCCGGCGAACCAGGCGCGGGGTCTCCGGCATCGGTGCACCGACCGGCTCCGGACCCGGCGCGGGCAACATCCCGGGCCGGTAGCCGCGCGGAACGCCGTACCCCATCGGCGCAGCGGCACCCGGATACGGCCCGTACGCCTGGGCGCCGCGATACGGAGGCTGCGGAGGATACGGCGGCGTCCCGTAGACCGCACGGCCATTGCCGAGCGCGCGCGCTACGAAACGCTGCGGACCCCTCGGCCGGTGCCCACCGCGCGGATCCGCCGCGGCGCCGGGCCCACCCGCACCGCCGAACGGCGCGGCATTGCCGAGCGGCCGGTTTCCACCGTTCGGTGCGAGATGACGGTTGGGCATGACGCCCTGGTTGCGCACGACGTAACCGTCTGGCGTCGCGACCCCGTTAGGCGGGGCATAACCGTTGGGTGGGGCCCCCGAACCGCTCCCGTTCGACGAGCCGAGGCCGCTCGACGTAGCGCTGCCGTTCGGCACGGCATATCTGTTCGACGCGGCTTCGCCGTTCGTCGGGGCACCGTCATGGGACCAAGCGTTTCGGTCCAGGGCGGCATCGCCGAGGGGCGCCTGGTCAGCAAGCCGTGCAGGGTTGCCGTCCGGCGTGGAACTGTCCTTGGCGGTCGGAGCAGGGGGGTGTGGAGCGGCGTTCCCGGCGGTGGCGCCGGACCCCGGTGGGGTGGCGGGCCCCTGGGCGGGGTCGCGGGTGGGAACAGACGGATCCATCCTTCGATACTGGCACGCATGACCCGGTGCCGACATCAGGAAAGTCCCTGATGTCGGCCCCGAAGTGCACGATTCGCCGCCGACCTGGGGTGTGATGTGTCCGGTCCGGACGGAAAGCACGCTCCACCAGGGCATTCGCCGACCTCATCGATCGGCCGAACCGGCGCGCCGCGGCGCCGGACCGGATAACCGGTCACAGCACTCTCACCTGCGATTGTCAGCTCTTCGGCAAGGTGATCATCAGCTCGCGCCAAGGGCGAGTTCCTACGTTGATGTCGAGCCGGAATTCACGGCCTCACTTCAGGGGAGGAAACAGTGAACATCACCACCACCATGCTGGCTGCCACCGCTGTCGCACTGACCACCGTCGGGATCACCCCCGTCGCGTCGGCGACACCGATGGCCCCGCACGAGACGACCTATCACGGGCCCGCCGGCTTCGAGCTGACCCTCGGCCACACCGATCAGTCCTACCGCCACGTGCCCGCGCTCAACGCGATGCCGACCAACCGCGAGGTGTTCCTCGACAACACCGCGTACGTCACGGCGCCGGCCGGGGCGACCGGGACACTCGAGTCGGGCTATCTCGTGGCCTGCGCGGTGGATGTGACGCTGTCGGTCGGGCTGGACGGCGGGATCTCGGTCGGCGCGGGGGCCACCATCGGGTTCGGCTCGTCGGGGCCGGATGCGTCCGCCGATATCGGTCCGTCGATCTCGGCGGGGATGGACCTGAGCCTGTCGCTGGCGCCCGGCGAGATCAAGAAGATCGATGTCGGGAGCATGCCGCTGAGCTCGGGCACCACCTACCTGGTGAACCGCGACTTCCATCTGATGGTCGGCAACTGCGGCGGGCCACTCAACATCTACTCCTGGGCGACCGTCACCGCGACCACACCGGAGGTGAGCGCGACCAACTCGGTCTTCGGGGACACCATGTTCCTCTGACGCGGATCGGGACCCGGCCTCGCGCCGGGTCCCGATCGACCAAATAGCATTCCCCTCGGTCGTTTTCATCGAACGGGGGGTTCCTTGACCATCACCGAGCCGGAAAGCTCCTCGCCGCGTGCGATTTTCGCCCAGCGATTCGCCGAACTCTATGCTGCGGCAGGCAATCCGACCCTGCGCCGGGTCGCCACGGCTACCGAGCGGCGCATGCGAAATACCCAGGCGGGCACGCCGTCACCCCAGCGCATCAGCGACTGGAAGGCCGGTCGCAATGTGCCTGCCCGCTTCGAATCGCTGCTGCCGGTGGTGCTGACCCTGATCGACCTGACCGCGAAGGCACAGCGTGAACTCCCCCGCAGACTCGCCGATCCGCACGAATGGCGCCGCCTGTGGCAGGAATCGGTGACCTGGACCGCGACGGCGGGCGAGGGCGACACCTGCCCCTACCCCGGCCTGCGCGCCTTCCGCGCCGAGGAACGCTCCCTGTTCTTCGGCCGGGAACAGGCCACCACCGAATTCGTCGACCTGGTCCGCGCCACCACCGGCATCGTGGTGCTGATCGGCGCGTCGGGCGCGGGCAAGTCCTCGCTGCTGGCCGCGGGCCTGCGCCCGGCCCTCGACCTGCCCACCGCCACCATGACACCGGGCGCGACGCCGACCACCGCCCTCGCCGCCGCACTCACCGACGACCTCCGGGTCCTGATCGTCGACCAGTTCGAGGAACTGTTCACCCTCTGCCCCGACGAGGCCGAACGCTCGACCTTCCTCACCACGCTCGCCGACCTGACCACCCGCCCGCACGATCCGCTCACCGTCGTCCTGGCACTACGCGCCGACTTCTACGAACGCTGTCTGCACCACCCGGTCCTGCGGGACAGCCTGCGGCACAACAACTATCTGCTCGGCCCGATGTCGCCCGACGAGTTGTCGCACGCGATCACCGGACCATCGGCGGCCGCCGGACTCACCCTCGAACAGGGCCTGGAAGAACTGGTGCTGACCGAACTGCGCGGACTCGGCGGGCACACCGACGCCGATGCCTACGATCCCGGCACGCTGCCGTTGCTGTCGCACGTGATGGCCGCGACCTGGCAGCAGCGCGAAGGTCGCAAGCTCACCGTCGCCGGTTATCGCAAGGCGGGCGGGGTGGCGGGCTCGGTCGCCGAGACCGCCGAACTGGCCTGGAGCGAGCTCTCCCCGGCCCAGCAGGCCACCGCCCAGGAGATGCTGGGATCGCTGGTCACCGTCGGGCAAGACGCGCGCGACACCCGGCGCATCGTCGACCGCACCGAATTGCTCACGCGCAGCAGCGATCCCGACGCCGCGGCGGAGGCGCTGGAAGTTCTCGCCGCCAGTCGCCTGATCGCGCTCGACGCGGGCTCGGTCCAGTTCTCCCACGAGATCGTGCTGACCGCCTGGCCCCGGCTGCGCGGATGGATCGAGATCGATCGAGTCGGACACCTGGTGCGGCAGCGGCTGGAGAGCGACGCCACCGAATGGGAAACCGCCGCACGCGATCCCGCGCTGCTCTATCGCGGTACGCGGCTCGACAGCGCGCGCGAACACACCCGCGGCACCGCGACCAGCCCACGCGCCCGCGCCTTTCTCGACGCCTCGGGACGGTCGGCCCAGCTGGGACGACGCCGGCGGGCAGGCGCCGCCGCCATCGTGGTCGCGCTGCTGGCCACCGGTGTGGTCGCCTGGGACCGCGGCAAGCTGGCCGATCAGCGCACAGCGGACCGTGACTACGCGGAACTGGTCGCCGCGGCGCAACGGACCCGAACCACCGATCCGTCGCTGTCGGCGCAGTTGTCGCTGGCCGCGTATCGGATGCGGCCCGACCTCTCGACCCGGACTCAGCTGCTGAACACCCAGGAGTTGCCGCTCGCGGTCACCGTGCCCGCCCATGAGCAACCCGTCGAATCGCTGGTCGCCCGACCGTCGGACGGGCTGCTCGTTTCCATCGATCTCGACAACAAGGTCATGCTCTGGGACACCACCGTCCCGCAGCGGCCGGTGCGCATCGAGACCGATTTCGACGCACCTCTCGAAAGCTTGGCGTTTGTCGCCGGTGGTTCGAACGCGGTCACCAATGGGTCAGCGGGCGTTCAGTTCTGGGACTTCGCACAGCCGGAGTCACCGCGGCTGCTGCACACGCTCACCACCAGCCGACGCCAGTCGATCGCGGTCAGTCCGAACGGGACCCAGCTCGCCGAATCGGATGCGTCGTCGGTGACGTTCTGGGCTCTCGGCGACCCGTCCGGCCCCGTGCGGTCGAGGAGCATCGATGTGCCCCGCGACGGATCCGAGCACGTGGCATCCGCCGTCGATTTCAGTCCCGACGGCACCCTGCTCGCAGTGAGCCGATCTGCGTACGACCCGGGGGTTCCCGATGTCGTGCAGCTGTGGGACGTCCGCGACCCGGCAGCCGCACGTCTCGCCGGGACAATCCCCAGCACCGCTCATCTCCGTGACTTCGAGTTCAGCTCGGACAGCTCGCTCTTGGCGATCGGCACCTTCGGATCGCCCGACACCGACGGTCCGCTATCGAGCCGAGTGGAGCTTTGGCAGGTCACCGATCCTGGCAATCCCCGCAGGTACGGGTCCCCGTTTCGGGTCGACGACGGCGTTATGCATTCGATCGCCTTCGCCCCGAACAGCTCCATGCTCGCCACGAGCGCCGGAGACGCGGGCAGATTGTGGAACATCACCGATCGTGTTCAGCCGGAGCAAGCCGCACCCGCGCTGTCGGTGAGCCCGGGCCACTGCCTGCGATCCTTGGTCGCGTCCTGCGAGAACGGGCCGCGATCGCTGATTTTCCTTCCAGACAGACCGTTACTGGCCGGAGCTGGCAACGATGGAACGTTGCGCATCTGGTCGATCCCGCGATCGCTGGTCGCGACAGCCCAGCACTCCTCGTACCTGCCCGTTTTCGACCGAACAGGCGACCGGATGGCCGTGCTGTCCAGCAATGGGGCCGTGACGGTCTGGGACACCGCCGAACCCCGCAACCCGGTCCGGCGAGCGACGATCCCCGGTTCGCCCGGTCGTTCTCAACCCGCGCTGAGTCCCGACGGACGCACGCTGTCGATCCACGACCGCTACGGCGCACAGCGGCTCGTCTTCGACCTCGACGATCCCGGCAACCCGCGCCCCCTGCCCCCGTGGCCCGCCATCGGCACTATGTCGTCGACAGTCGAGGGCAATCGGATGCTGGTGGGCGACGGTACCTCGATCCAGATGTGGGACATCACCGACCGGACAACGCCGGTTCGTCTGGGCGCACCGATCACCACGACGTTCGGCGAGGTCTTCCTGGGCCGGTTCCACGCCGACGGCGACAAGCTGGAGACCGTATCCTTCGATCCGGACGACCGCCGGCGGCCGTACATGCGCGAGATCTGGAGCATCAGCGACCCCGACAATCCGAGTGTGATCGGCGAGATCGGCAACAATGCCTCGGCCATCTTCCAGCCCTCGCTTTTCCTACCCGACAATCGGACCATGATCGTGACGGAATTCGACAACCTCCGGCTGTGGGACATCGAAGGCCCCGAGACGATCGGACCGCTCGCCGACACACTCCGCACCGAAATGGCACCGATCGTCGCGCTGTCCACGTCGGTGGACTCCCACAGTCTCGCTATCTCGAGCGACGACGGAACAACCGCGCTCTGGTATCTCGACGACCCACGCGCGCCCCGCAAGGGCGCCGGGCCGCTGGGTCCTGCCGACGGGCTCAACCGCCACGTAGTCCTGCATCCCGCCGGCGAACAGCTCATGATCGTCACCGACAACGGCCAGCTCGGTGTCTGGGATCTGGACCCCGAACTGGTCGCCGAACGGATCTGCGCGGCCACCGACGACGCGCTCACCGAACCCGTCTGGCGACGCCAGGTGCCCAACGTCTCCTACCGCCCGCCCTGCGCCTGACCGGGGAACCCGGGCAAACCTCAGGGTTCACCCCGATGTGCGAAAGGGCTGGTCCGGCACACCATGGATGGCATGAGCAGAGCGAGCTTCGGTGACCAAATCCAGCAGATGTGGCACACGCGGCCCGTCCGGCTGCCTCGGCAGGGGCCGATCGCCGGTGTCGCCGCGGGGTTCGGGCTGCGGTACGGCGTCGATCCGGTGCTGCTGCGGGTGGCGTTCGTCGTGTCGACCATCTTCGGTGGCGCGGGCATCGTGCTGTACCTGCTGGCGTGGCTGATCCTGAGTTCGGCGGGGAACGAGGTGTCGGCGGCCGAGGCGCTGACCGAGCACGCGCGCGGCACGCACTCGCAGACCAAGACGATCGTGCTGATCGTCGCGCTGGCGATCGCGGTGTCGACCATGGGTCCGATGGGGCTCGGGCTCGGCGGGTCGGGCGTGGTGAGTATGGGCCTGATGCTCGCGGGCTGGTGGATGCTCTACATCCGGCACCCCGAACTGCCGACCGGTTTCGACACCGTCCGCGCCGGGTCGCTCGGCACGGGGAGCTATCCGGCCGCCACCGGCTATCCGACCGGCGTACCGGTCCGCGGCTACCCGTACATCCCGGACGTGCCGCCGACCGGGATGTACACGCCCTACACCAAGCTGCCCGACGCCTACGTCCCCGATCCGGCCACGACCGTGCTGCCCCGCGAGGAAACCCGCGCCGACGCAGCCGAATCCACACCGCTACTGCGCGTCGATGCCACCGACACGATCGTCCTGCACAAGGACGTCACGCCCGCGGCCACCGACGAGCCCGGCACCGCCGAGCCGTCTTCCGCCACCACGGCGGCCGTCGCGTCCGAATCAGGCCCGGCCACACCGGTGGACGTCGCACCTGAATCAGGTTCGGCCACGCTGGCTGACTCCACCGACTCGGCGTCCGCCGCCCCAGCCACGGCGGCCGACGCGGACTCCACTCCACTACGCGCCGCGTCGACCGATCTCGCGCCCGTGGATTCGAGCGATCCCACGATGACCATCGATCTCGACAAACGCGACGCCGGATCATCCGAGGTGGTGACTCCTGAGCCGATCCAGAATCCCGCCCTCGGCACGACCGCCGTCCTCCGCAAGGAGATCCCCGTCCCGCCCTCTCCCACACCGGGTTTCCCGCGCACCGGCGCGCAGGTGCCCAGCGGCGTCGATCCGCTCAGCATCGCACCACTGGCCTGGGAACTCCCCGAGGCGGCGCCGCGCTACGCCGTGGCGGTACCGCCACCGCTGCCGAAACGCCCACGCTCCCGGCTCACCCCGGTCACCATCGGCCTGGCGATCCTGGCGGCAGCGGTGGCGGGTGCGGCGGCGGCCTCGGGTGTGGAATGGATGACCCCCGCGCGGATCGCGGCCTTCGCCCTGGCGGTCGTCGGCCTCGGACTCATCGCGGGCGCCTTCCTGCGGCGCGGTTACGGACTGCTGGTGCTCACCGCACCGCTGGCCGGGTTCGTGCTGCTGGCCTCGCTGATCGGCCCGATCGACTTCGAGAACAACGGCGCCGTCGGCGACCGTGTCTGGGCGCCGACCTCGGTGTCGGAGCTGCAGCCCCGCTACGCCCTCGACATCGGTTCCGGCACGCTGGATCTGCGTGGCCTGAATCTCACGGAGTCCCGCAGCGTGGAGGTCGCGGTGAACATCGGTGACGCGAAAGTGCACCTGCCCGAAGGGATGACAGTGAACACGACATGTGACATCCGCGTGGCCGACTCGACCTGCGTGGAAGGACTGAGCGGGCCGGGCACCCCCGGCGCACCGGTCCTCGATCTGCACATCAAGATGCACCTCGGTGATGTGGAGGTGACCCGTGGCTGATCAGACCAGCGTCGACACGCAGCGCCGACCCGCGTTCTCCCTGCTCTGCACCGGCCTGATCGCGCTCGCCCTGAGCGTGTGGGCGCTGCTGGGCGCACCCACTCCCGAGGGCGGCGGCATCCTGCCGATCGGCTGGGGCGTGGTGATCACGGCGATCGTCATCGGCCTGCTGCTGACCTTCTCCCCGCGTCGCAAACGACACTGACGAAAGACAACCGGACAACCGAGACACGACAATGGCCCGTCTCCGTGACGGGCCATTGTTGTCGGAGGACAACGGCAATGGACGAACGCACCGACCGCACGCAGGAAACTCGCCCCTCGAATGGACTACCGCTGGGCCGAATCCTGCTGGCGTACCGGCACAAACCACCAATCGCCACCACCACGTTTCCGGCCGCCTCGCCGCCGAGGGGCGAGACGTAACGCCGCAGGCGCGGTATCGCCCCTCGGCGGTCAGGTCACGAGGCCGAAAACCCGCGGCGCCAGCCGCCAGATATACAGCTCACTCCCATTCGATGGTGCCCGGCGGCTTGCTCGTCACATCGAGCACGACGCGGTTGACGTCCTTCACCTCGTTGGTGATCCGGGTGGAGATGCGTTCGAGCACGTCGTAGGGCAGGCGAGTCCAGTCCGCGGTCATCGCGTCCTCGCTCGACACCGGGCGCAGCACGATCGGGTGACCGTAGGTGCGGCCGTCGCCCTGCACGCCGACCGAGCGCACATCGGCAAGCAGCACGACCGGGCACTGCCAGATCTGCTTGTCCAGGCCTGCGGCGGTGAGTTCCTCGCGGGCGATGGCGTCGGCCTGGCGGAGCAGGTCGAGCCGGTCGGCGGTCACCTCGCCGACGATGCGGATGGCCAGGCCGGGGCCGGGGAAGGGCTGGCGGGCAACGATTTCCTCCGGCAGGCCCAGCTCGCGGCCGACCGCGCGGACCTCGTCCTTGAACAGCAGGCGCAGCGGCTCGACCAGGTCGAACTCGAGGTCGTCGGGCAGGCCGCCGACATTGTGGTGGCTCTTGATGTTGGCGGTGCCGGTGCCGCCGCCGGATTCGACGACGTCCGGGTACAGGGTGCCCTGCACCAGGAACTCGACCTTCGGGGCAGCGCCTGCGGCAGCGCCCTCCTCGAGCACGATGCCGGCGACCGCGTCCTCGAACGAGCGGATGAACTCGCGGCCGATGATCTTGCGCTTCTCCTCCGGGTCGGAGACGCCCTTCAGCTCGCCGAGGAACTTGTCGACCGCGTCGACGGTCACCAGCTTGGCGCCGGTCGCGGCGACGAAGTCCTGCTGCACCTGCTCGCGCTCGCCGGCCCGCAGCAGACCGTGGTCGACGAACACACAGGTGAGCCGGTCACCGATCGCGCGCTGCACCAGGGCGGCGGCGACGGCGGAGTCGACGCCACCGGACAGGCCGCAGATCGCGTGGCCGTCACCGATCTGCGCGCGCACGTCCTCGATCAGCGCGTCGGCGATATTGGCCGGGGTCCACGCCGCGGGGATACCCGCCAGCTCGTGCAGGAAGCGGCTCAGCACCTGCTGGCCGTGCGGGGAGTGCAGCACCTCGGGGTGGTACTGGACGCCGGCCAGGCGGCGCGCGCGATCCTCGAACGCGGCGACCGGAGCGCCCGCGGTGGTGCCGGTGACCTCGAAGCCCTCCGGGGCGTCGGTCACGGCGTCACCGTGGCTCATCCACACCGGCTGCACCGTCGGCAGGCCGCCGTGCAGCACACCGCCGTCGATATTGAGCTCGGTGCGGCCGTACTCGCGGGTGCCGGTGTGCGACACCGTGCCGCCGAGCGCCTGCGCCATCGCCTGGAAGCCGTAGCAGATACCGAACACCGGCACGTCCAGGTCGAACAGCCGCGCGTCGAGCTGCGGTGCGCCCTCGGCGTACACGCTGGACGGGCCGCCGGACAGGATCACCGCCAGGGGCTGCTTGTCGGCGATCTCCTCCACCGTCATGGTGTGTGGAATCACCTCGGAGAACACCCGCGCCTCACGCACCCGGCGGGCGATCAGCTGGGCGTACTGTGCGCCGAAGTCGACGACGAGGACCGGTCTCTGAGTTTCTGCCACCGCCCCAGTTTAGTGACGGTGTACGAAGCCCGAGCAACGGGCATCGGTCCGTGCCCACGCGTTGGGAGAACATTGCGCAATACCCGGTCGACCTGGCTATCCTCGTGCACGTGCCATTCGCCCGCGCGATCGATGCCGACATCTACTACGAGGACAGCGGTGGCACGGGGCCGGTGGTGTTGCTCGCCCACGAATTCTTCATGGACCGCACCATGTTCGCCTCCCAGCAGGCCGCTCTCGCTCCTGAATTCCGCATCGTGGCCTGGGACGCGCGCGGGCACGGCCGCACCAAGGATCAGCGGCTGCCCTTCACCTACTGGACCGCCGCGCGCGACGCGCTGACGGTCCTCGACCACATCGGCGCCGAACGCGCCATCGTCGGCGGCACCGCGCAAGGGGGCTTCACCGCATTGCGGACCGCGCTGGTCGCGCCGGAACGCGTCGCCGCGCTCATCCTCATCAGCACCGAGGCGCACGGGCCGACCAGGGAACAGTCCACCGCGACCCAGCGCTTCCTCGACGAATGGCACGACAAGGGCTCGCGGGAAGAAGCAGCGGGCCGCCTGGCCGACTGGCTGATCGGCGACGACGACTGGTACCGCGGCATCTGGACCAAGCGCTGGGTCGGTGACGCGCACAACGGCCTCGACGCCGCCGTCGGCTGCCTGCTCGGCCGCGACTCGGTGCTGGACCGGCTGCGCGAGATCACCTGCCCCGCGCTGATCATCCACGCCACCCACAGCGGCATCGCGGGCGATCGCGCCCGCACGCTGGCCGACGGGCTCACCGCCTCCACATTCCTGGAGATCGATGGCGCCCGTCTGGCCGTCACGATGACCCACCCGGAACCGGTCAACACGGCGATCGCGCGATTCCTGCGGGACCGGGTCTCACCGACCCACGTGCGCTAGCGGACGCTGAGCCCGACCTTCTGGAATTCCTTGAGGTCGGAGTAGCCGGCCTTGGCCATCGAGCGGCGCAGGCCGCCGACCAGGTTCAGCGAACCGAACGGGTCGTCGGAGGGGCCGTAGAGCACGCGCTCGAGGCTCGGGCGCGTGACGGTGCCGTCGGCGCCGTCCAGCCAGGACTCGTCGACCGGCAGGAACGAACCACGCGGCACCGAGGGGTGCGCGGTCGCCGAGGGCCAGTACCAGCCGCGGCCGGGCGCCTCGGCCGCCGCCGACAGCGGCACGCCGAGCATCACGGCGTCGGCGCCGCAGGCGATGGCCTTGGCCAGCTGGCCGGAGGTGGCCACATCGCCGTCGGCGATGACGTGCACGTAGCGGCCGCCGGTCTCGTCGAGGTAGTCGCGCCGTGCCGCGGCGGCGTCGGCGATCGCGGTCGCCATCGGGACGCCGATGCCGAGCACCTCGCCGGTGGTGGTGGCGCCGGGGTAGGAGCCGTAGCCGACGATGACGCCCGCGGCGCCGGTGCGCATCAGGTGCAGCGCGGTGCGGTGATCGCTCACGCCACCGGCGACGACCGGCACGTCCAGCTCGGCGATGAAGGTCTTCAGATTCAGCGGCTCACCGTCGCCGACATGCTCGGCGGAGATGATGGTGCCCTGCACGACCAGCAGGTCGACACCGGCCTGCACCAGGGCAGGGGTGAGGGCGCGGGCGTTCTGCGGGCCCACCCGGACCGCGGTGGTCACGCCGGCCGCGCGCACCTGCGCGACAGCGGCCGCGAGCAGGTCGGGCTGCATCGGCGCGGCGTGTAATTCCTGGAGCAGGGAGATCGCGCGTTCGTAACCCCCCTTGTCGACGAGATCGATCAGCTGATCGATCTTGTCCTGCACGTCGGCGTGCCGGGCCCACAGTCCCTCACCGTTGATCACACCGAGGCCGCCGAGGCGACCCAGCTCGATCGCGAACTCGGGCGAGACCAGCGCGTCGGTGGGGTGCGAGAGTACCGGGACCTCGAAGCGGTACGCGTCGAGCTGCCAGGCCAGCGAGACCTGCTTGGACGAGCGCGTCCGCCGCGAGGGGACGATGTCGACGTCGTCGAGCTCGTAGGTGCGACGGGCGACGCGGCCCATGCCGATTTCCACCATGTCACGCACAGTTGCTCCCTGTGTTCGGGCGCGCGTGTGCGCGCGTTGTCGCGGCCGGAGAACGACCGCATGGCTGTGCGCCGGGAGCGTACCTCCCGGCGCACAAACGCACCTATTGTACTCAGCCGCGCCCGGTGTAGTTCGGGGCCTCGACGGTCATGGTGATGTCGTGCGGGTGGCTCTCCTTGAGGCCCGCCGCGGTGATCTGCACGAACTGAGCGCCCTGCAGGTGCTCGATGTTCTGCGAACCGGTGTAGCCCATGGCCGCGCGCAGGCCGCCGACGAGCTGGTGGATCACCTGGTTGACCGGGCCGCGGAACGGGACCCGGCCCTCGATGCCCTCGGGGACCAGCTTGTCCTCGGCGAGCACGTCGTCCTGGAAGTAGCGGTCCTTGGAGTACGACTTGGCCTGGCCGCGGCCCTGCATGGCGCCGAGGGAGCCCATGCCGCGGTAGCTCTTGAACTGCTTGCCGTTCACCAGGATCAGGTCACCGGGGGCCTCGGCGGTGCCGGCGAGCAGCGAGCCGAGCATCACGGTGGACGCGCCGGCCGCGATGGCCTTGGCGACGTCACCGGAGTACTGCACGCCACCGTCGGCGATCACCGGCACGCCGGCGGCCTTGCACGCGGCGACCGCCTCGAGGATCGCGGTGATCTGCGGCGCGCCGACACCGGCGACCACGCGGGTGGTGCAGATGGAGCCGGGACCGACACCCACCTTGACAGCGTCGACGCCCGCCTCGACGAGCGCGGCCGCGCCTGCGCGGGTGGCGACATTGCCGCCGACGATCTGGATGCGATCGCCCACCTCGGCCTTGACCTTGGCGACCATCTGCAGCACCTGCGACTGGTGGCCGTGCGCGGTGTCGACGATCAGCACGTCGACCTGGGCGTCGGCCAGCGTCATCGCGCGCGACCAGGAGTCCTGGCCGACACCGATCGCGGCGCCGACCAGCAGGCGGCCGTCGCGGTCCTTGGTGGCGTTGGGGTACTGATCGGTCTTGACGAAGTCCTTGACTGTGATCAGGCCGCGCAGGCGGCCGTTGCCGTCGACGATCGGCAGCTTCTCGATCTTGTGGCGGCGCAGCAGACCCAGCGCGGCCTCGGCGGTGACGCCCTCCTGGGCGGTGATCAGCGGCGCCTTGGTCATCACCTCGTCGACGCGGCGCTCCTGATCGACCTCGAAGCGCATGTCACGGTTGGTGATGATGCCGACCAGCGCGCCGGTCTCGTCCACCACGGGCAGGCCCGAGATGCGGAACCGGGCACACATCGCGTCGACCTCGGCGAGGGTGTCGGTGGGACGACAGGTGACGGGGTCGGTCACCATGCCCGCCTCCGAGCGCTTGACCGTCTCCACCTGGGCGGCCTGATCGGCGGCCGACAGGTTGCGGTGCAGCACGCCCATGCCGCCCGCTCGCGCCATGGCGATGGCCATGCGCGCCTCGGTGACGGTGTCCATGGCCGAACTCACCAGCGGGGTGCGCAGGGTGATCTCCCTGGTGAGCCTGCTGGAGGTCTCGACGGAACTGGGGATGAGATCCGAGGCGGCAGGCAGCAACAGCACGTCGTCGAACGTGAGGCCGAGCATGGCGATCTTGGCCGGATCGTCGCCACCCGTAGGAGGGCGCACCGCGATTCGTTCGCCCGACACGGGATTACTCATTCGGATCGACCCCTCCTGGTCGTCGGTAGCAACGTACGCCGAAAGCTGCGATGCGACGGTGCTGAGCGGAAAAGATTGATGGTCGGTGAGAACAAGCTCGCCGACGCCTGCATTCCATGGTATCCGGCGGGCGAACACGCCTGTGAAGTGAGCCCCGCGGCAAACTTGCCCGGTGCATCGCTGGCGCAGACCACCAAGTACTGCGTACCGTGGGGATGTGCGTGACCATCTACCACCTGGCCTGCCGCCGGATCCCTTTGCCGGAGACCCCTCCGACCCGTCTGCCGCGCTCGATGCCATCGAGCCCGGCGAGCCGCTGGATCCTCATGAGCGCCTCGCGGTCGAGGAAGATCTCGCCGACCTCGCGGTGTACGAAGCCCTGCTTGCCCATCGCGGCATCCGCGGGCTCGTCGTCAGCTGCGAGGATTGTCGGCAAGATCACTACCACGACTGGGACATGCTGCGGGCGAACCTGCTCCAGCTACTCGTCGACGGCACCGTCCGTCCGCACGAGCCCGCCTACGACCCGACGCCCGAGGCGTACGTCACCTGGGACTACTGCCGCGGCTACGCGGACGCATCGATGAACGAGGCGTTCCACGGCGACGGCTTCGACGGCTTCGACAACTGAGCTGTCCGCCAGGCCCGCTCCCCCCGCACCGGTCACGCATGCGCGGGGACGATGGCGCCCGGCTCCGAACACAACGACGAAGGCCCCGAACCTCAGGTTCGGGGCCTTCGTCGTGGCTGGGAACGATCAGAGTGACGGCACCGCGGGCGGTGCGGGCAGGATCGACAGGGCCGGCGGGGTTTGCAGCGTCGGCGGAACCGTCGGCTGCGACTGATGCGATGTCGGGACCACCGTCGGCACGGTGACCGGCGGTTGTTCGACGATGGTGGTCTGCGGCGTTGTCGGCTCGACCGTCGCCGGGGGCGGCGTGCTCGGCACGGTGGTCACCGGCGGCACCGTCGGCTCGACGGTCTCCGGCGGGACGACCGGCTTGGTCTCCGGACCGGGCGACTGCAGGATCACCGGCGGTTCGGTGGTACCCGAACCGGGACCGGTCGGCGCCAGCGGAGCCGTGGTGGCCGGATTGCTCGTGGCCGGAGCCTGCGAGGGTGAACTCGGCTTGGTCGAACCGGGCGACGCCGGTGTCGACGGCGGCAGCTGCGCGGCGATCTCGGGGGCCCGCTTGGCCAGCTCGTCCCGCAGCAGGTTCCAGCGGGCGACCAGATCTTCCCGCTTGCCCTGGTCGTTGACCTGGGTCGCGGTGGCCGAAGCCTGTTCCAGCATGACCCGCGCCTGCTCCGGGTTGCCCGCGTCGAGCATGTTCTGCGCGGCGACCAGATCATCGTCGACCCGTGCAACGACGGTCGACTGGGCCTGCTCGCTGAACACGACCTCCTTGACCCGCCACAGCGGATCACCGGGGGCTGCGCTGTAGGAGAACGCCGTGATACCGCCGAAGACCACGGCCAGTGCCGCAGCCGCTCCGAGAATGGGGCGTACCAGCCGTAGACGTCCGCGCGAGGAAGCTCCGACCCGAACCTGCCGCGCGCCGATCTCCTGATTGACCGCCGCGAACACGGTGTCCAGATCAGGGCCCGCGGGCATCGGCTCGGCCAGGAGATCGGCCCGCCAATCCGCGAGTAACGACGCCAGCTGGAATTCCTCGGGGCTGTCGGTACGCACCGGGCCGTCGCTCGCGATCGCGTCGATCAGCGCATCGTCGCTGCGCACCGCCGCAATGTCGACCGGACCGGAATCACCGGCATCCTCGGCGGCGTAGGGACCGCTGTCGTGCGACCCACGCCAAACCTTCCGGTCGCCTCGACCGCGCTCGCCATCCCTAGCCATACATTTCACCTGCCCTCGCCACTTGTGACTTCAGTTTCGCGAGTGCCCTGTGCTGGGCCACCCGTATCGCCCCCGCCGTGCTGCCCACGGCGACTGCGGTCTCTTCTGCTGACAGACCCATGACCAAGCGCAGGATCAGGATTTCCCGATGTTTCTCGGGGAGCGTTGCCAGCAGAGTGTTCATCTGCCTGCTCGTCTCCGAGTCGAGAGCTCGCTGCTCCGGTCCCTGGTCGGTGGATATGACATCTGGTACTTCGGCCATCGCCTCCGCCTTGTTACGGGCGGCATTGCGATGGGCGTCGGCGACCTTGTGCGAAGCGATCCCGTATACGAAGGCCATGAAGGGCCGACCCTGATCCTGATAGCGGGGCAGGGCGGTCATCACAGCCAAACAGACCTCTTGCGCAACGTCGTCCGCGGAGAGCTGCCCGCGCTCCGCGGCTCCGATCCGAGCTCGGCAGTAGCGGACTACCAACGGCCGGATCAGTTCCAGTACCTGAGCTAAAGCAGTCCTGTCGCCCTGCGCAGCCGCAGCGACGGCGAGGTCCAACTCTTCGCCCATATGCGTCATCGTCAGAGATTTTCCTGGCGTTACGAGTGGCGCGGTCTGATGTGACCGAGCTTCCACCGAAGCGGCGGAACGGAACTAACAATAGCGACCCGTTGATCACCCGCGAGCGGGCCTGGTCCCTTCTATGAGACCTCTCAGGAAGATCAACAGAACCGGGTTACGAAACAGGCAGCGTGAAAT
Organism: Nocardia sp. NPDC055029; assembly: GCF_053608525.1. Lineage (NCBI taxonomy): Bacteria > Bacillati > Actinomycetota > Actinomycetes > Mycobacteriales > Nocardiaceae > Nocardia > Nocardia sp. NPDC055029. The sequence goes on along the minus strand of NZ_JBSGVQ010000001.1, from coordinate 345,735 downwards.
CCCCGCCCCACGTGCGGATTCGGGCCGCGTGATCTGCGGCTTCGTCCGCGGCGGCCCTGGCTTCTGCCTGCTCACACACCCCGGCGCGCAGCATCGCGGTCGCCCATCGCAGGGGCAGCAAGGCGTGCTCGCGGCAGTCCACATCGACCGCGCGAGCCAGTTCCGCGGAGCGGTTCGTTTCGCCAGCGGCGGCGGTGGCCGCGGCGACGAGCAGAGCGGACTTCACCCGGTGCCGCACCGACGGCAGCGCGGCGGCGAGCTCGACCGCGAGCTCGGCGTCGCGCAAGGCGGGCGCGGCCTCGCCGCCGGCGAGCGCGGTCTCCGCGCGCACCCAGTGCCACCGCACCGCGCAGCGGGGTGGGGCTTCGGCCAGCAGCGGTTCCACCCGGCCGAGCAGTCTGCGAGCCAGGGCGAGTCTGCCGGTGCCGAGCGCGTCGGCGGCCAGGCCGGTGAAGGCGTCGGCCAGTGCCTCGGCGCGATCCGGTCCGGTGGCGCCGAGCGCGAGGTTCGCCGCGCGGCCGTCGAATGCCGCGGCGGCGGCGTGGCCACCGAGCTGACGCAGCAGCGATCCGCGGGTGCTTTCGACGCGGGATCGCAGCGCCGGATCGATCCGGGTTCCGGCGAGTATCCGCAGGTCGGATCGGGCGGCGGCGTATCGGCCCTGACCACCGAGCGCGACGGCCCGGTACCACCGTCGCGCGGGGTCGGCCGGTTCCGGCAACTCCGCAGCGGCCCGTCCGGGAGTGGGCCCGAAAGCCGTCGAAGCGAGTATTTCGGAACCGATATCCGCGGGTGAAGCCGTTCTCTGCACGACGAGACTGTAGCCGCCACCGCGCACCCGCGGTTCTCGTGATATGTCCCAACCGCGCCCGGACAGCTACCACTCAGCTTTTGCCCCGGTGGCCGATGTTGCCATCAGGTAAATCTCCGCCCGCCGCCGCCTCTACCGCAATGTTTCGAATTCACATGCGTTTCGCGCAATTAACCTCGGCGCCCTGTTTCCGCCATCTCCGCCGAGGCCGCGCACGAGGGTCGTTGTGATCCGTACCACCCGGACGAGGCGGAGGCCACCTGGCAGAACCCGCCCCTGACCGGCGCGACCTGGGAAAATGCCGACCGGCGTGGACACCGCGCGGCGACCGATCCATAGCCAACCGAACAGTATGAACGGAACGAGTGTGAAATGTAAACAGTGCGCAGGTTAAATTTCAGCGTTGCAGATTTGCGGAACCAATGCGCGGAACTATTGACGGAATTTCCCGCCTGCACCTAACGTAGCTCATCGCCGGGGTCGGCGCCGCGCGAAATTGCAGCGACCATCCAACGGCACCGTCAGGCACCGTCGAGCCGGCCACCTCTCCGGAGGTGGCGCGAAGACCTGCCGCACCAACTTCGCTCGACAACGCTGACGAGCTCGCACCACAAGGAGTTCACCATGCCCATGCCCACCCACCTCCCCGGTCCGAACGCCGACGTCTGGGATTGGCAGATGCGTGGCTCGTGCCGCGGACAGGACTCCGCCGTCTTCTTCCATCCGGACGGCGAGCGCGGCCGCGCCCGCACCGCGCGCGAGATGCGCGCCAAGGAGATCTGCCGGGCCTGCCCGGTGCTGATGCAGTGCCGCACCCACGCGCTCAAGGTCAGTGAGCCCTATGGCATTTGGGGCGGAATGTCGGAGACCGAACGCGAGATGCACGCGCGCCGCAACCGGCGCCGCATGGCCGTCTAGGCACCTCGGCAAATCCGACCCCATCCGCCCGGCGTGGCGTGCCGAATCTCTAGCAAATAGCTGGCACGCGATCAAAGCACCCCCGGGCGAAGGGAGGTCATAGCCGCGGGCTAGATTCGTGACCGATGACACAGAATGGGTTCCGAAGCGAAGCCTTCCCACCGAGCGTGGATTCTGCAGTTACCGCACGCGCGGCCGAAGGAGTCGAGCTAGCTGCACTGTTGGAACGATGCGGCCTGTCCGACCAGCATGCCTTTGCCGAACTGTACGACCGGACGTCTGCGCGCGTCTTCGGCCTGATCCTGCGGGTCCTGCACGACCCGGGATACGCGGAGGAGACCACGCAAGAGGTCTATCTCCAGATCTGGCGCACCGCAACGAGTTTCGACCCCACCAAGGGGTCGGCGGTGACCTGGCTGATGACGTTGGCGCACCGGCGGGCGGTCGACCGGGTTCGTGCCGAGCAAGCCCACACCCAGCGCGAAGTCGCCTACGGGATAAGGGTTCTCGGCAACGAATTCGACGAGGTCACCGAGGAGGTGGAACGCAGACTCGAACAACAGGCCGTCCAGCGCGGGCTCTCGACACTGACCGAGACCCAACGCGAGGCGATCTCGCTCGCCTACTACGGCGGGCGGACCTACGCTGAGGTAGCTCAGCATCTCGGCATAGGACTACCGACCGTTAAGTCCCGGATTCGGGACGGATTGACACGACTGAAGAAAAGTTTGGGGGTGACGTGAGATGAACGAAGCCCAGATCGATCTCGCGCACACCGTCGCGCTCGGATTGATCGACGACGAAGACCATCACACGATCCACACCATCATCGATACCGAAAATCCCACGCTCTGTACCGAGTTCTCGCGAGAGCTCCGCGGCACCCGCGAAGCTCTCGCCGTTCTCGGGTCAAGCACACCCGCCCCACCGCCCCCGTCCCTGCGCACGCGCCTGCTGGCGGCGATTCTCGCCGAAGAACCTCCGGTAGCGAGCTAGCAGACAACAAAAGGCCCCCGAACCGCTTGCGGTCCAGGGGCCTTCGTCAGTTGTGCGTCAGTGCGCGTGACCGTGATGCCCGTGGTTGTCGGCCTCTTCGGCCGGCTTCTCCACGATGGCGCTCTCGGTGGTCAGGATCATCCGCGCGACCGAGGCGGCGTTCACCACGGCGGAGCGGGTCACCTTGACCGGGTCGACGACACCGTCGGTGAGCAGGTCACCGTAGGTGAGGGTGGCGGCGTTGAAGCCTTCCTTGCCGTCGGCGACCTTGCTGACCACGACAGCGCCGTCGATACCGGCGTTGGTGGCGATCCAGAACAGCGGCGCCTCGAGGCCCTTGCGGACCACCTCGACGCCGACGGCCTGATCACCGGTCAGCGAGTCGCGCAGCTCGACCAGCGCGGTCGCGGCCTGCACCAGCGCGGTGCCGCCGCCGGGGACGATGCCCTCCTCGACCGCGGCCTTGGCCGCCGCGACCGCGTCGTCGACGCGGTACTTGCGCTCCTTGAGCGCGGTCTCGGTGGCCGCGCCGACGCGGATCACCGCGACGCCACCGGCCAGCTTGGCGAGGCGCTCCTCGAGCTTCTCGCGGTCCCAGTCGGAGTCGGTCGCCTCGATCTCGCGACGCAGCTGCGCGCTGCGGGCGGCGATGTCGTCCGCGGTGCCCGCACCGTCGATGAGCACGGTCTCGTCCTTGGTGACGACGACGCGACGCGCCTGACCGAGCTGCTCGATCGTGGCCTCGCGCAGGGTGACACCGAGATCGGGGTTGATCACGGTGCCGCCGGTGACGACGGCCAGGTCGTCGAGGAACGCCTTGCGGCGGTCACCGAAGAACGGCGCCTTCACCGCGACGGCCTTGATCGTCTTGCGGATGGAGTTGACCACCAGCGTCGACAGCGCCTCGCCCTCGATGTCCTCGGCGATGATCAGCACGGCCTTGCCGGACTCGGCGATCTTCTCGAGCAGCGGCAGCAGGTCGGGCAGCGAGCTGATCTTGTCGCGGTGCAGCAGGACGTAGGTGTCCTCCAGCACGGCCTGCTGGGTCTCGGGGTCGGTCACGAAGTAGGGCGAGAGGTAGCCCTTGTCGAACTGCACGCCCTCGGTGATGACGAGTTCGGTCTGCGTGGTCGAGGACTCCTCGACGGTGACGACGCCGTCCTTGCCGACGGTGGTCAGCGCCTTGCCGACCATCTCGCCGATCTCCTCGTCCCGCGAGGAGACGGTGGCGACCTGGGCGATGGCCTTCTCGCCGGAGACCGGGGTCGACGCGGCGAGCAGCACCTCCGACACCTTGTCGGCGGCCAGCGCGATGCCCTGGCCGAGGGAGATCGGGTTGGCGCCGGCGGCGACGTTCTTCAGGCCGGCGCGCACGAAGGCCTGGGCCAGCACGGTCGCGGTGGTCGTACCGTCGCCCGCGACGTCGTTGGTCTTGGTGGCGACGCTCTTGACGAGCTGGGCGCCGAGGTTCTCGAAGGGATCTTCGAGGTCGATGTCACGCGCGATGGTGACACCGTCGTTGGTCACGGTCGGGCCACCGAAGGCCTTCGCCAGCACGACGTGGCGGCCACGGGGACCGAGGGTCACCTTGACGGCGTCGGCGAGCTTGTCGACACCGCGTTCCAGAGCCCGGCGAGCCTTCTCGTCGAACTCGATCTGCTTTGCCATAGAGGATTCAGCTCCTGTGTGAGAACGCAATCCGCCCCGGGTCGGTTTGACGACGCCGGGGCGGAACGCGAATGCGGCGTTGGCCTACTTGGTGACGACGGCCAGGATGTCGCGCGCCGACAGGATGAGGTACTCCCCACCCTGGTACTTGATCTCGGTGCCGCCGTACTTGCTGTAGATGACGACGTCGCCTTCCTTGACGTCGACGGGGATGCGGTCACCCTTCTCGGTGATCCGGCCCTCGCCGACGGCGATGACGGTGCCCTCCTGCGGCTTCTCCTTGGCCGTGTCCGGGATGACCAGGCCGGAGGCCGTCGTCGTCTCGGCCTCGTTGGCCTGGACGAGGATCTTGTCCTCGAGCGGCTTGATGTTCACGCTCGCCACGTTGAGCCCTCCACTTTCAGGGGAAATTCGGTCGTCCGGAACTGTTGTCCCGGACCGGGTTTCGGTCTACATGCGACCCTGCGCGTCAGCCCCGTCGTCGCGGGTGCCGGGACCCGAAGCCCAGTAGTCGACTGGCACAAGTACAGCTACACAGTGCCGACTAGCACTCTATACGTGAGAGTGCCAGCGCTCAAGGCCGGGTTGTGCCAATGTCGCGTTTTCGACACGCCCACACTCGCCAGTGATCTTCACATCGCCTGTCAAGATCTGTAACGTTCGCATAACAGGCTGTGAAAGGATATGTATAGCGTTCCATCGAGATGGTCGGCGTCACAGAACCATCCGCTCGAAGGGAGGTGAACATGCGAACATCCCTCGGCATCTCTGCCGGTAACGAGGTGGTGTGCTCAGCACTGGTCGCCACCGGACCGTCCGGTGAGCAAAGCTTCGACTACCGGGTCGTTTCCGCCGACGCGGCGCACTCCGACCTCGGTGATCTCGTGTCGTCCTCGATCGAGTTGATGACCACCCAGCTGCCCGTCTCCCAGAGCGCGGGCATGGACGGCGAACCATTCGGTCGGTACGCGGGCGCGCATCGCAGGGCCGAGTCGGCCCGTACGCGGCCACCGACCAGCGTCGCCGTCGCGTACCGGAACAAGGAGCAGGCCCAGGCAATTCGCGCGGCGACCACGCGGCATCGTGATCTTCGATTAGTGCCGGAGGGCACCGCGGCGATGATCTACTTACGCGATACCGGCCTGCTCGATCGCTACGCCACCATCGCGGTGGTCGACCTCGGCGCGACCGGACTCACCGTCACCGTCGTCGACTACGCCGACGGCACGATCCTGCACACCGAGCGCACGCCGACGCTGAGCGGCAACGCCATCGACGAGCTGATCTACCACCATCTCGTCGACCTGCACTACGCCCGCCGCGGCACCAGGCCCAATCGCAGCACCCTGACCAATCGGGGCAGGGCGGCCAAGGAGCACCTGTCGATCGCGCCGGCGGTCACCATCGATCACGTGGCCGGTCAGCCGCTCAAGCTCACCCGCTCCGATTTCGAGGAGCTGATCGGCGGGCTGCTGCGCAATATCGCGCTGTTCTCCGCGTCGGTGTTCAGCCGGGCGCCGAAGTATCCCGAGGCGGTGGCGGTGATCGGCGGCTGCGCCAACATCCCCGCCGTCGTCGACACGCTGCACGCGCGATTAGACGTGCCGGTACTCACCGTGGCCGATCCGGAGGCCGTGATCGCCAAGGGCGCGGCACTGGTCGCCGATGCCGCCGCGCCGTCGGCACTGTTACCCGCCGCACTCGGTGACGCGCCGAGCGGCACGTTCACCAAGGTGGTCGGGACGCTGGCGGGCGCGGTCGTCGTCGTCGGCCTGGTGATCGGCTACGGCGTGCAGGCCATCACACCCGACGCCCCCGATGTCACCCCGGCGGGCACCAGCAGCTCCGTGCGGCAGCCATTACCCGTGGCACCGCAATTACCGCCGGCACCGCAGAACCGCGAAAGCGGCGACCGCACCGGTGTCACCACCGCGCCGCCCACCACCGAAACCCCGGCGCCGAGCCCGATCGCGCCCACCACGCCAGCGCCGCCCAGCTCGGCCCCGGCGCCCAGCCCCTCCGGGCCCAGCTCGACGGCCCCGACGCTGCGTCCCGACCCGAATCTGCCGCAGATCCCATATCCGGAATCGCCACTCGGCCCGATGAACAGTGGATCCTCCGGCAACCAGCAGCAGCGTCCGTCGACGCCGAACACCTCCCCCACCCAGGCACCCGCCCACGGTGTCCTGCCCGTGCCCGTGCCGCCCGCCGCGAGCACGCCGAGCGAAGCACCGCTCCAGCTGATCGACTAGCTGCCGGACAGCACGCTCGCCGCGCCGGATACATCGAGCAAGTAGGCCGCCGCGCCATCCGCATCAGATAGCAGGCGCAGGCACATCGGCCGCGCATACAGACCGCCGCCTCAGGCCGCGGCCGCCTGCGTAGCGGCTGGAACGATCAGCCGCGCAGGGCACTCACCGACACCGGCAGACCCGGATCGGTGGCGACGGTCAGCTCGGCGGGTTGCGCACCCGCCGCGATCACATGGGCGCCCAGCGCCGCGATCATCACCCCGTTGTCGGTGCACAGCCGCGGCTTGGGCACCCGCAGTGTCAATCCCGCCGCCGTGCAACGCTCTTCGGCGAGCGAGCGGATGCGGGAGTTCGCGGTGGCGCCGCCGCCGAGCACGATCGTGTCCACCCCGACGTCCTGCGCGGCGCGCACGGCCTTCATGGTGAGCACGTCGGCGACCGCTTCCTGGAAGGACGCGGCGATATCCGGGATCGGCAGCTGCTCGGACGTGATGCCCTGGCGCTGTGCCGCTTCGACGTAGCGGGCGACCGCGGTCTTGAGGCCGGAGAAGGAGAAGTCGTAGCGGGCATCACGCGGCCCGGTCATGCCGCGCGGGAACGCGATGGCGCGCGGATCGCCACCGGCGGCGGCCGCGTCCAGGTATGGTCCGCCCGGGTAGCCGAGGCCGAGCAGCCGGGCGACCTTGTCGAACGCCTCGCCCGCGGCGTCGTCGACGGTGCTGCCGAGCTCGGTGATCGGCTCGCCCAGATCGGTGACCTGGAGCAGGTGGGTGTGCCCGCCCGAGACCAGCAGCGCCACCGCAGGCGGCAGCGGGCCGTGCTCGAGCGTGTCCACCGCGACGTGCCCGCCGAGGTGGTTGAGCGCGTAGAACGGCACATCCCAGGCCGCCGCGTACGCCTTGGCCGCGGCGACACCGACCAGCAGCGCACCGGCGAGGCCGGGTCCGATGGTGACGGCGAGCGCGTCGGGCTTGCTGATCCCGGCAGCGGCCAGTGCCCGGCGCATGGCGGGCACGATCGCCTCGAGATGCGCGCGCGAGGCGATCTCGGGGACAACGCCGCCGAAGCGGGCGTGCTGGTCGACGCTGGAGGCCACCTCGTCGGCGAGCAGGTCGAGCGATCCGTCCGGGTTGCGCCGGACGATGCCGACTCCGGTTTCGTCGCACGAGCTTTCGATGCCCATGACGATCACGACAGCACCTCGTCCTGCCTGCCGCGCGCGGCCCATTCGTCGGCCGCGGCGGTGAGTTCGGGCCGCCGCATGGTGTACGCGTCGGCGCCGCTGGGGTGGTAGTAGTTCTTGCGCAGCCCGATGATGTGGAAACCGTGCTTGGCGTAGAGCGCGATGGCCGGCGCGTTGTCGGTGCGCACCTCGAGGAACACCGGGCCGCCGCGTTCGCCGGCCGTGGCCAGCAGCGCCTCCAGCAGCAGCGTGCCGATGCCGCCGCGATGGCAGTCCGGGTCGACGCCGATGGTGTGCACCTCGGCCTCGGGATGGGCGGCGTCACCGAGCAGCGCGATGCCCGCGTAACCGACCATGACGCCGTTCGCGTCGCGAGCGGTGATGTAGCGGTTGTGCGCGCCTGCCAGCTCGGAGCGGAACGACACCGCCTGCCACGGGTCGTCCTCGGGAAACAGCAGATGCTCGAGCTCGACGCAGCGGTCGATATCGGCAGGGGTCATCGGTTCGATCCGGTACACGGCACTCACGCCCCGGTCCGGTCGAGGGTGCGGAAGCTGTTCTCCACGGCGTCGGGCCTGCGTAGATACAGCGGAACCAGCGCCTCCGGCGCGGTTCCGGCCAGCAGCTCGAGCGCGGCGACCGACACCAGCCCCGCGGGCGAGGGCGACTCGCTGGGCAGCACCGGGAGATCGAAGTAGTCGACGTGCGCGGCCGAGCCCGCGACCGCGACGGCGTCGCCGAGCGGCACCTCGGTGGGCTTGCACACCTCGGGACCGGCGACCCGCGCCCCGTTCAGGTAGCGGGCCCAGTACACCTCGCGCCTGCGCGCGTCGGTCACCACCAGCAGTTCCCCCGTCTCGCGCTGCTCGCCCGCGGCTTCGGCGGCGATGGCGTCGAGACTGCACACGCCGTGCACCGGCAGTCCGAGCGCGTCGCCGAAGGCGGCGGCGGTGGCCATCCCGACCCGCAGCCCGGTGAACGGGCCGGGCCCGACACCGACGACGAGCGCGTCGAGCTCGTCACGACGCACCCCGGCTTCGGCGAGGCATTCCAGGATCTGCGGGGTGAGCACTTCGGCGTGGGCGCGCGCGTCGACCTTCACTCGGGCAGCGAGCGTCGCCACGGCGGGCCGGGAGTCCGCGTCGGCGGCAGGTGACAGATGCACCAATCCCGCTGTAACGGCGGGTGTCGCGGTGTCGACTGCTAGTACGAGCATGATTGTCTCAACAATACCGGGTGGTATCGGCGCCCGGCGCGCAGCTGTGCTCGCCGGTGGGCGGGCTAATCGATCCACTCCCAGATCGCCGTGCGCACATCGGATTCCGGTTCCCGGGCGAGTTGCACCCGCAGATGCCGCTCCGAGAGGTGTTCGACGACACCTTTACCCCACTCGACCACCACCACCGCGTGATGCAGGTCGGTGTCGAGGTCGAGCGCGTCGAGCTCGTCCAGGTCGCCGGCGAGCCGATACGCGTCGACATGCACCAGCGCCACCCCGGGCGTGCCGTCCGGGCGCTGCCCGGCCTTGTGCGCCCGCGCGATGATGAACGTCGGCGAGCTGACCCGGCCCAATACTCCGAGACCGGCCGCGATTCCCCTGGTCAGGGCAGTTTTCCCGGCGCCGAGCGGACCGTCGAGAACCACCAGGTCGCCCGCGCGCAGTGTCGCGGCCAGTTCCCGGCCGAACGCCTCGGTGTCCTCGACCGTGGTCAGGACGCGCTGCTGTGGGTCAGCCACCGACGGCCTCCCCGCCACGTGCGTCGCCGAAGCCCGCGCTTGCCAGCAACCGGTCGAGTGCGTCCAGCGTCACATCGGGGAACTGCAGGTGTGGCATGTGCGCGGCCTCGTTCAGCCGCACCAGCTCGCTGCTGGGGAGCGCCTCGGCAAGCACGTGTGAGTTGCGGAACGGGATCACCATGTCGTGCGCGCCGGACAGGACGAGCACCGGTATGTCGGCCAGCACCGGCAGCGCGGCCGACTCGTCGTGCAGCTCAATCGCTTTCAGGAATTTCTCGATGGTGCCGACCGGGGTGCGGTCGATCATCATGGTGGTGAACCGCGACAGCGTCGGGCTCACCTGGCCGTGGAACGAGCTGACGTGCAGGATCGGCGCGACCAGCTGCTTGCTCGCGGTCCGGCTCACCTGGACCAGCGCGGGCGCGGTCCGCACCGCCATCCGGAATCCGTCGATCGCGGGATGGCGCAGCAGCTGCGGCAACCCGGTCGCGGTCACCTCGGCGGCCGCGGTACTGAACAGCCCGACCGCGATCACCCGCGACGCGACCAGTTCGGGGAACTGCGCCGCCGCGGCGAGCACGGCCATCCCGCCGAGCGAATGCCCGACCAGCACCACCGGCCCGGCGGGCGCGCACTCGCGCACCACGGCGGCGACATCGTGGCCGAGCTGTGCCACGGTGCAGCTCTGGGTGCTCGGGGTGCCGGAGCGGCCGTGACCACGCTGGTCGAAGAAGACCATCCGGACCCGGTCGCCCCACTGGCGGGCCAGATCACGGCGCTGGAAGTGGAACGACTCCATGCTGTTGCAGAAGCCGTGCACGAACACGATCGTCAGCTCGGCGGAGTCGTCGCCGTAGGTGCGGGTGGCCAGCGGCACACCGTCGTCGGCGATCACGACACCCGGTTCGTCCTCATCAATCAGGGCGAAGTTCTCGTCGCGGTACTCGTCACGTTCGGCGGGCCACAGCACGCGCGCGCCGATCCGGCGCAGGGTGTGCGCTACGGCGAGCGCGCCGAGCAGGCCCGCGGTCGCCAGCCCGCCGCGCAGGATCACGGTTCCGCGGCTCATCGGCCGGTCCCCACATACCGGCGGACGGCTCTGCCGCGCGGTGAGCACACGATCTCGTAGTCGATCGTGTCGAGCAGCCTGGCCCAGTCGAGCGCGTGCGGGTGGCCCGCGCCGCCGCCGAACAGCACCGCCCGATCGCCCGCCCGCACGCCGCCCGCGTTGTCGCCGAGGTCGACCATGAACTGGTCCATGCAAACCCGTCCGACATTACGGTGCCGGGAACCGCCGAGCCACACCTCGAAACGTCCACTCAGCGAGCGGAATACACCGTCGGCGTACCCGGCGGGCACCAGCGCCACCGTCGTATCGCGCGGCGCGGTCCAGCGATGCCCGTACGACACGCCCTCCCCGGCGGCCACCCGCTTCACCAGCGTGACCTCGGCTTGCAGCGTCATCGCCGGGCGCAGGCCGAAGTCGCCGAGTTCCGGGATCGGGGACAGTCCGTAGACGGCGATCCCGGGGCGAACGAGGTCGAAATGCAGGTCGGGCCTGGTCAGCGTCGCCGCGGAGTTCGCCAGATGCACCTGCTCGGGTTCGAGCCCCTGCTCCTTGGCCTGAGCGATCGCCTCGAGGAAGCGCTCCCGCTGGCGGTCGAGCATGGGATGCTCCGGCTCGTCGGCGTGCGCGAGATGGGAGAATATCGCGCGGAACCGGACGACCTGCTCGTCGACAAGGGCGCGCAGAGCCTTCAGGACCTGCGGATACTCGGCGACCGACACCCCGTTGCGATTGAGCCCGGTGTCGACCTTGAGCGAGACCGTCGCGGTGCGGCCGGTCGCCCTGGCAGCCTGCTCGACGACCCGCAACTGCGTGAGCGAGGACACCCCGATCTCGATATCGCCGGCGATCGCGGCAGCGTAATCGGCATCGATGGTGTTCAGCCAGCACAGGATCGGCGCGGTGATCCCCGCGGCACGCAACGCCAGCGCCTCGGCGACGGTGGTAACCCCCAACTCGGCGGCCCCCGCCCCCAGCGCCGTCCGCGCCACCTCGACTGCACCGTGGTTGTAACCGTCAGCCTTGACCACCACCATCACCGCGGCGCCCTGCGCGAACTCACGCAGCACACGCACGTTGTGGGCAATGGCATCCAGGTCGATGACAGTTTCCACTTGCGCATTCACAGCCCCGATCCTGCCAGGACCCGCGGAATTCACAGAACCGGGGGCGGCGCCCGCCCTGGGAATCCTCACCTGGGACATCTCGTGCTCAGACGCCGGCGAGTTCTCGCAATACCCGAATCGCCGGCCGTATGTGATGCAGCAGCGGCGAGGCCGAGATCGGCGCGGCAGCCGGCTGCTCGTCATACGCGGCGAGGTTGGCCGCGAGCGCATGCACGCGCGCGGCCGCGGCGGCCGACCAGCCCGGCGACCGACCTGCCGCGAGCAACGCACCGAGAATCCCGGACAGGACATCCCCTGACCCCGCGGTCGCCGCCCACGACCCACCCGCATCATTGACCAGCGTCGTCTCCCCTGGCGAGGCGATGATCGTCGCTCGCCCCTTGAGCAACACGGTCACCTGCCACTCGTCGGCGAGCGCACGAACCGCACCCACCCGATCCGGCCCGAGCTCCACACCGGTCAGCCGGGCGAACTCACCGGCGTGCGGTGTCAGCACGGTCGGCGCGGTACGACCGCGAACCAGCGCGGGTTCGGCGGCGAGCAGCGTGAGCCCGTCGGCGTCGACGAGCACCGGCAGATCGGTGGCCAGCACTTGCGCGAGCCGGTCCATGGCGGCGATGTCCGTGCCGGCGCCGGGACCGAATGCCCACGCCTGCACCCGACCGGCCCCCGAGACCGTATGGCTGGCGATCACCTCGGGGAATCTCTCCAGCACCGCGGTGTCGTCCCCGACGTAGCGCACCAGCCCCGACGTCGCCGCCACCGCCGCACCGGTACTCAGCACCCCGGCACCCGGATACGTCGCACTACCAGCACACACGCCGACCACGCCCTGGCTGTATTTATCATCTGTCGCCAGCGGAACCGGCCAGCCGGCCCCGATCGCCGCCGAATCGAGCTGAGCGAGCCCCGGTTCGGGCAGTCGTAAACCGATCGGCACCAGCACGATTCGCCCGCAATGCGACGCCGCGAGCGCATGCACCGGCTTGTACGCCCCGAACGCCACCGTCACCGCCGCACGCACCGCGGGCCAGTCGATCGCTCCCGTATCCGGGTCCACCCCACTGGGCAGATCGGCGGCGACGATCGGAACATCCACCGCCGCAACCATCTCCGCGGCAGCAGGCCGCAGCGGTCCCCGACCGGAGATCCCCACGATCCCATCGATCACCAGATCCACCGCACCGAGCCGATCCACCACACGCCCACCGGCCGCCCGCAGCGCCGCGAGCCCTTCCCGATGCGCGCGTTCCGGATTCAGCAGCACCGCGGTCACCGCCACCCCCCGCCGCGCCAGCATCGATCCCGCCCACAGCGCGTCCCCACCGTTGTCACCGGACCCGACCAGCAACCCCACCGCCCGGCCGACCACACCGCCGGTCCCCGAACGCAATTCGTCGGCGACCACCATCGCCAGCCCATACGCGGCCCGCCGCATCGGCATCCCCGCAGGCACACGCGTGAACAGCTCCGCCTCGGCCGCCCGTACCTCGTCGGCGGTGAAGTAGCCGCGCCGATCCGACATCGTCGCCTCCCGGTCCCGGCGCGGGCCACGGCCGGTCCGCGATCGTTCGCAGACTACGCTCCACACCCATGTCGATGGTTCGTCACCGCGCCGCATCCGCCCGGGTTGTCGCCGGATTCGCCGTGGCCGCCACCCTGCTGTCCGCCGGTTGTTCCGGCGACGGCGGGAACGCCGCCTCCACCACCACCCGCAAGCCGCGCCCGGTCACCACCACGACCACGCAGACCGCGCACAAGCCGACCGACCTGACGATCGACGTCAGCGGCATGAAGTACTCCCCCGCCGACGTCACCATCAAGGTCGGCGAGACCGTCACCTGGAAGTTCTCCGACAAGGCCCCGCACAATGTCCAGGGCATCGGCGACAAGGCGATGGGCATCAACAGCCCCATCATCGACAAGGGCGAATGGTCCTACACCTTCACCCAGCCCGGCACCTACCGCTACCTGTGCAGCCTGCACCCGGACATGCGCGGCTCCATCACGGTCGAGTGATCGCGGCGGCCGGCCCCGAAGGCCGGCCGCTCACGTCCTATTCGACGGTGACCGACTTGGCCAGGTTGCGCGGCTTGTCCACGTCGTAGCCGCGAGCCTGCGCCACCTCGGCGGCGAAGATCTGCAGCGGAATGGTCGACAGCAGCGGCTGGTACAGCGTCGGCGCGGCCGGGATCTCGATCAGGTCATCGGCGAACGGGCGCACCGTGTCGTCGCCCTCTTCGGCGATCACGATGGTCCGCGCGCCACGCGCCTGGATCTCGCGGATATTGCTCAGCAGCTTCGAGTGCAGCACCGGACGGCCCTTCGGCGACGGCATCACCACGATCACCGGCAGTCCGTCTTCGATCAGCGCGATCGGCCCGTGCTTGAGCTCACCCGCGGCGAAGCCCTCGGCGTGCATGTACGCGAGCTCCTTGAGCTTGAGCGCGCCTTCCAGCGCCACCGGGTAGCCGACGTGGCGACCGAGGAAAAGCACGGTCGGCACATGGGCCAGCTCGCGCGCGATGGCCCGCACCTGCGAACCGGTCTCCAGCACCCGCGCGATCTGCTTGGGCATGGCCTCGAGCTCGGCGAACTCACGGGCCACCTCGTCGGGGTACTTGACCCCGCGTGCCTGCGCCAGCGCCAGGCCGACCAGATAGTTGGCCGCCACCTGCGCGAGGAACGCCTTGGTCGAGGCGACACCGATCTCGGGCCCGGTCCTGGTGTAGATGACCGCGTCCGACTCGCGCGGAATCTGCGCGCCGTTGGTGTTGCAGATCGCGAGTACGCGCGCCTTCTGCTCCTTGGCGTGGCGCACCGCTTCGAGCGTGTCGGCGGTCTCGCCGGACTGCGAGATCGCCACCACCAGCGTCGACCGGTCCAGCACCGGGTCTCGGTAGCGGAACTCGCTGGCGAGCTCGACCTCCACCGGCACCCGGGTCCAGTGCTCGATGGCGTACTTGGCGAGCAGCCCCGCGTGATACGAGCTGCCACACGCGACGACGAACACCTTGTCGAACTCGCGCAGCTCCTGATCGGCGAGGCGCTGCTCGTCCAGAACGATCCGGCCGCCGTTCTCGTCGACGACGAAATGCCCCATCAGGGTGTCGGCGACCGCGGTCGGCTGCTCCTCGATCTCCTTGAGCATGAAGTAGTCGTGGCCGCCCTTCTCGGCGGCGGCGAGATCCCAGTCGATAGTGAACGGCCGGGTGACCACGCCCTCGGTGTTCCCGGCGAAGTCGGTGACGGTGTAGCTGTCGGCGGTGATCACCACGGCCTGGTTCTGCCCGAGCTCGACCGCCTCGCGGGTGTGCTCGATGAACGCGGTGACATCGGAGGCGATGAACATCTCGCCCTGCCCGACGCCGACGACCAGCGGCGTCGACTGCCGGGCCGCGACGATCGTGCCGGGATGATCGGCATGGGTGAAGACCAGCGTGAACGCACCCTCGAGACGCTGCAGCACGGCCAGCGCGCTCGCGGTGAAGTCACCCGCGGTGGGGCCTTCCGCATACGCGCGCGCGACCAGATGCACCGCGACCTCGGTGTCGGTGTCACTGAGCAGCTCGACCCCGGCGTTCTCGAGCTCGCGGCGCAGCGGCGCGAAGTTCTCGATGATCCCGTTGTGGACGACGGCCAGCTTGCCGGACACATCGCGATGCGGGTGCGCGTTGCGATCGGTCGGAGCGCCATGGGTTGCCCACCGGGTGTGGCCCATGCCGCTGGTGCCCGCGAACCGCGCCGCACCAGCGGCGTCCAGCTCGGCTTCCAGATTGGCCAGCTTGCCCGCCTTGCGTTCGACCGCGATCGACCCATTTCCGTCGAGGATCGCGACCCCCGCCGAGTCGTATCCGCGATACTCCATGCGTCGCAACGCGTCGACGACAACGCCGAGCGCGTCCCGGTAACCGACGTAGCCCACGATTCCGCACATGGTCCCCCACCCTACTGATCGGCTAACCTTCTCGCCGTGTCGGTCTCCGTGAAATCGCTCCTGAGCACCCTGTCCGCGCGCGGCCCCCACCGGGTGTTGCGCGGAAATCTGGGCATCGCGGGCCAGCCTGGTGTGGTCTACACGCCCGAGTCCGGGCTGAACCTGCCCGCCGTCGCGTTCGCGCACGGCTGGCTGACCAGCGCAGAGAACTACAAGAGCCTGCTCGAGCACGTCGCGTCGTGGGGCTTCGTCGTCGCCGCGCCCGACACCGAACGCGGCCCGATCCCGTCACATCTTGACCTGGGCACCGACCTGCTCACCACGCTCGACATCGTGAGCAAGGTCCGTCTCGGCGACGGCACCATCAGCGTGCACCCCGACCGCCTCGCCCTGGCAGGCCACGGCATGGGCGCCGGCGCCGCCGTCATCGCCGCAGCTCAGCGCCGCGTCGCCGCCGTCGCCGCCCTGTTCCCCGCCCCCACCTCCCCCACCGCGGAGAACATCGCCCCCGAACTCGACACGCCCGGCCTGATCCTGGCAGGCGCCCTCGACCTCGACTCCGTCAGCTCCAACGCCCGCGCCCTCGCCACCGCCTGGTCCGGCCCCTCGATCCTGCGCACCATCGACGGCGCCTCCCACAACGGCATAGTCGAAGGCCGCCGCCTCTTCGCCGCCCTCGGCGCAGGCCGCTACGAACACAAAACCGAGAAAACCACCCGAGCCCTCCTCACCGGCTACCTCCTCAACACCCTCCTCGCCGACAAGACCTACGCCCCCTTCGCCGACCCCGAAGCGGCCATCCCCCACACCACGGTGGTCGACCCGCACGCCCCGGTCGAAGAGGAAACCCCCAAGCTGTCCATCGGCACGGTCGCCAAACTGATCAGGGGCTGACCCGATCGACAGCCCGGATGCTCAGAACCGGGAACCGACGGGGCTGGTGCTGCGTCCAATCACTATGTGAACGGTTCTGATTCGACGTTGAATGAGCAGCCTCCCTGCTGCTGGGACGGTCCGGTAATGTCGTGGCCCATCGGGCGGGGAGTCCCGCGGGGAACCGGTGTCGGTTGGAGGGACCTGTGAACATGAGTCGTGGATCAATGATGGTCACGGGGCTGGCCGTCGCCGGGGTGCTGCTGGTGGGGGGCTGCGGGGCGGAGAAGGCGAGTGATGAGGCCACGCCAGCTCCGACGTCGACCGACGTGCCGTTGCCCACCGGGTTTGATGGGTGCAACCTGCCGCAGTCGGTGATCGATGCAGAACAGCTGAAGAAGGGGAGTGAGGACAATAACTGGAACACCCCCGGAAGTTCCCGGAAGTGGCTGGGCTGCAGGTGGACTCAAAGTGACGGATTCGCAGCTGGCATCACGGTGACCACCATCACCGTGCAGAGCATCCGCGAGAGTCCGAGTTCTCAGTGGACCCTCGGGGAGCAGTCGACGATCGCGGGGCGCGCGGCGATCACCTACTGGCAGCCCGCACGTAATCCGGCGGAGAATTGCACGATCAACGTCGAAATGAAGGGCGGCGGGATGGAAATCGGCATAACGAACCCTCCATCGCGCCGAAAGTCGAAGGACCGGAACGCTTGTGACATCGCAACATCATTAGCCGATATGCTGGCACCAACAATTGCAGCTGGCAGCTAACGATGAGCACAGGAATGCATCACGTTTTGGGGAGGGAGCGAAATCATGACTGACTCGACACCACTGGCAAGCCTGATCGAACAGGCCAAGAACGGGAATCTGACGGTCGGTTTCAGCGACAACATAGTGGTGAACGCCGATGAGTTCGCCTACATCGAACGCGATTGTGAAGCATTCAAGGCCAAAATCCAAGATTTACAAGCCGCAGCACAGCAGATATCCGAACGCGAGAATTGGGGACTGGGCGAAAAGACCGATCGCCTGAACTCGGCGCAAGTCTTGGTCGGCCGGTTCCGAGGTAAGGCTATGATCGTCGACCCCGCCAAGGACTCCGACAACAACGTATTCGACATCCTCGACCAACACTACAAAATCGTCGACGACATCCAGATCCTGCATCGCACGATAGCCCAGAAATACCGCGAAACTGATGCCACCTTTGCGGCGGAATACGACCGCATGATGGCGAACCTGCCCGCCAGCCCGATCAGTACGAACCCGCCCGGCAAGATCGAACCCGGCACAACCTCTATCGCGGTAGGGCAGTCATGACACACACGACCGAGCCGACCAAGATCACCGACGCGCTGCGCGAACACGCCGACCAGTTCGAGCATTGGGATATCTTCCGCTCGTTCAACCCGCTCGACCCGACCACCGCGCAAGAGTCCGCCCAGGAATACAACGAACTGTCGATCGGCTGGAACAACGCTGTCGAGTATTTCGCCGCCCGCATCAAACATTCCAGTTCCGCAGCGTGGGAGGGCAACGCTGCCGAAGCCTCACGGACAGCGATCACGAACTACACCACCCGCGCGCTGGAATTATCGCCTGCGTTGTCTGCCCTCTCCTCTGAGGTGACGAGGGCCGCAAATGGCGTCGTCATGACCAAACAGAACGTTCACGAACCACAAAATGGACGCAGCACTTGGGATCTGCCTGGAAAGATCGCCGACTGGGTAACCGATGGTCCGCGGTCGAAAGATCAAATCGATCAGGAGAAAGCCAACGCCCGCGAGGCTATGACGACCCATTACATCAATAAATTCAAGGAAACAGACGGCAAGATCCCGGTATTCCCCACCCCGGTAAGCCCCATCAACCCGCTGTACTCCTACGACCCGAGTAGCGATCCGGGCAATGGAACCGGCGGCGGCGGAACTCCGACCACACCGACCACAGCCACACCATCTCCCACCACCCCGACCACCGATCAACCGGCGACCACCGCAGATCCAACGACTACCACCGACGACGAGACCGAGGACACCTCGACCGACGATTCGAGCAACGGCAACCCCGACACCGAGGATGCGACACAGCCCAGTTCGGCTACACCCGAATCCCCGTCGACCAATCCGGCCGGAACCAATCCAGCAGGAACGGGTTCACCTGGTTCAGGATCACCCGGCGGCGGATCACCCGGAGGCGGCGGGTCACCGGGTAGCGGATCACCGTCCACTCCCGCTCCGGGGAAAGCCATGCCTGGTACCCCCATCGCGGCTGGTGTCGCGGCCGCAGGCCTCGGTGGTGCCGCCGCCAACGGCGGCCGTGGCATGGCCGGCATGGGTGGCATGGGCGCCCCGGGTGCGCGTGGCGGCGGAAAAGACGACGAATCCACCCATGAGATTCCGGAGTGGTTGAGGAACATGACGAACACCGAGGAACTCCTGGGTGAAGCTCCCAAAGCACTGCCCGGTGGCGTGATCGGCGCGGACGAATGACGGAATGGCTCTGGGAGCCGGACGATTTCGCGTCGCTCTGGTACAGCCCTGGTCGCGACCGGTTCCCCTTTCCGCTGGGATACACCAGCCGGTTGGCCTCGGTAGCGGAGGTGAATCAGCATCGCTCGGCGGTCCGTGGCAGATACGACGCGGACGAACACGAGCTGATCGAGCTCGCCTTCCATACCCTCACCACCTCACAGCTGCGGATAGAGATCCTCGGTGAGTCGAGTGCCCTCGGCAAAGGGGTCACGAAGGAGTACCGCGTCATCGGTGCTCGGACGCCGCACCACGCGGTGATGCTGACGCAAACGGCGACGCGGGAGGGAGTGGAAGAGCGGATTCGCTGCCGACTGCTACGACCGGAGCAACTACCTGGCCGACTCTCATGGATCGTGCCCGAGTATGTGGCCGGACGAAGCGCCACCGAAACGTTCCACCTCGATGACCTGGAACCGAAGAACACAAACTCGAACAATTGGTCCGTCACACCGGGGCAACGGTTCGACAAGTTCGTCCACCGGCCCCGCGAAGGTACCGCCTGGGCACAGTTGCGGACCGGCCCGATCACCGATCGCCCGGAGCCCTGGTCCAGCGCG
The DNA here is from genome assembly GCF_053608525.1 of Nocardia sp. NPDC055029. Classification (NCBI taxonomy): domain Bacteria; kingdom Bacillati; phylum Actinomycetota; class Actinomycetes; order Mycobacteriales; family Nocardiaceae; genus Nocardia; species Nocardia sp. NPDC055029. The sequence continues at coordinate 326,068 of NZ_JBSGVQ010000001.1, read as the reverse complement.
CGCTGGTTCGACTTCACCGACGACGGACGCTATCTCATGCAACGCAACCGCGAACACGTGCGGATGAGTCCGGCAGGCGCCAACGACCTGACCACGCTCTTCACGAACTGGATCGAACGAGCCCTCACCCGGCTACACGAACAAGAGGAACAGGCCGTGCCGACACCATGGGGAGGTGCTTGACGATGAACTGGCTCGCCAGAATCGACAGCATCACCAACGAACACATCGCTGCCGCACGGCAGGTCGAAGACCGAATCGAACAGGTTCAGCGCGAAGCCGACGAGGCGATCCAGCAGATCGGTGAGCGCGTCGCGGCGATGGGGTTCGGACCCGAGACACCAGAGGAACAGGCAGCGCGCGAGGCGCGTGAGGAACGGGACCGGCTGATGTACGAATACCGAATGCGGACACAGCAGGCAGCAGCACCGGCCCGCGAGCGGGAAGTGTATGTGCAGCCGACGGACTGGACCGATGTCGATGAGGCTCGATCCCAAGGGTTCGGTCGCGATTCATGGCTGGTGTAGGTCGCAGTGAAGGGGGTCTCCGATGAGTGACTTGCTGAATATCGATTCGAGTACTGTGCGCGCGCAGGGTGGAAAGCTGCAGAGCACGGCACAGGAGCTGTCGTCCGTCGCCGGCGCCTGGGGAAACATGTTCGACAAGAACGACTTGGGAACCGAATACGCTGCCGAGGCGGCGGCGATCGTCACGGGCTTCGAGCACACGGTAACCGCGGTGAAGAACTGGTCGGGTGCCTGCACCGCGTTCGGCGATGCGCTGACCAACAGCGCCAACAACTTGCAGTACACGGACACCGAGTTCTCCAGTGCCATCAGCAAGGTGTCGGTCGACGGCAAGGGCGATCTGACCGTAGGGGGGAAATAGGTCATGGCAGATAATTCCGACCTCGGCCTGGGCGACGGCAACGCGGGATCCTGGGTTACCGTCAACGGCGCCGGGCGGGACAAGTCTGCCGTATGGGCAGGCTACGGCAATCATGACGCGGGTGATGTCAAGATAAACGAGTCGATTTCCGCCGACTCCGGTGCATACAACCCCGGCTACGATGCAAGCCAGATCCTGATGTTGGGCGGCAGTGGAGTAAGTCCCACGCTCGCTTACTCGACCCAGTACGATGTGGATATCCTGTTTTGGTTCCACCTCGTACAGGCACGATATGAATTCTCGGGTGATTCCTGCCCGACCGGAATTTCGCTTGAATCCAAAGAAGCGATAGGCAAAGCATACTTCAAGCAAAGTGGCATGAAGCTGAACAACCTCGTCGGCGCCGCTCAGAGAATGTCGGCCGCAATGCCGAAGATCGAGACTGCGCAGACCGATCAGGAGCAGGTTGTCCGCGCTCTCGAAGGTGCGTGGCAAGGCGCCAGCGGCACCGCGGCGAAAACCAAGCTGAGCAATCTCAACACTTGGTCCGACGAGGCATCGACCGAGATCGGCCAGTTGCCCGGAGTGCTCAACGGGGCCGTCGACGGAATCAAGAGTTGCCTCCAGCGAAAGGCAAATGCCTTCGGAAAGCTGTCTGGCGTCACCAAGATCAACGGTGTCAGCATGACAAATGGAGACAGCGGCGGTCGTGGCATCAATCTCCGCGATGATGACGATGCGGCAAGCGGCAATGACGACGTTTCTCTCATAATCAACTTCGCGGCCCGACGTGGCATCGGCGATCAGGCTCGCCACCGCATCGAGATCCTCGCGGACAATGGCGTGTTCGGGGTCGTGAGAACCAAAGGTGTTCTCACGGACTACCAGGCCGGGATGGACCCCTCATATTTTGACGATCAAGCCCAAGCGCTCTGCCGACAGTGGCGCCAGCACTTTCGTGAGAGCGCCGAGGGATACTTCAGAGCCTATACGAATCTGTGCACAGAAACAGACGCGGCAGTCAAGGCGTATCTGAAGGTCGTCACCGATGCCCTGAACAATGTCGAACACCTGTCCACGCCCCCGGCTCCCGAATCGCAGCCCACCACCGATCAACCAAATCCCACCACACCGGCTACATCGCCCGCGACCAACCCCGCGGGTACCACAACGGATACCGGGGACACCCCCGGCACTACCACCGACGACACGAAAACACCCACCGCGGGAACCGCCAACCCGACAGCCACCGATGATGATGACGATGACGACAATGACGACTCCTCCACGGATCTGAGCAGCCTGCTGTCCACGGTCTCGAGCGGGCTGTCGACCTTGAGCTCGGTAGTCAGCGAACTGTCGAGCCTGACGTCGGGATCATCATCCTCGGCCGAGTCCATCGCCGAATCGATCGGCACCGGACTCAGTTCGCTGGGAACGTCGATCACCAGCGGCATCGAGCAGTTGAGCAGTCTGTTCAACGGAACCGGCTCCACCGAATTCAATATCGCCGGAACCACGCTCAGCTTGGCAACCGGCGAAGATGGTCAGCTCAAGCTCACCACGACGGATTCCACGGGCACAGCCCACGAATACGGCCTGACGCTGAACGAGAACGGCATCCCGGTAGTCACCGACAATGCCTCGACTGATGCGACCGCCACCGGAGAGCCAGCGACACCCTCAGAGGGGGAACCGGCCAGCGCAACACCGAATCCCACTGCGCCGCTCAACGCCAACGGCCAGGCGGCTGAACAAAACCCGGGCACCTACAACGCCGCCCCGACACCGACGCCGCAACCCGAGCCCGACACCGAACACTGGTCGTCCGTCCCCGACGCCGGCCAGCCACCGAGTGCAGGCGACTCCGGCGCTGAATTGGCCGAAGCAGGCCCACTCTGAGTTCTGCTGCACGGCGCCGAGAACGGTGCCGTGCAGCGAGGGCGAACGCTACGCGGGCTGTGGTTGTTCTTCGTTGAAGCCAGAACCACCGGTCAGGATCGCACCGACCTTGCCGATCGGCTCCATCAGAGTCTTGTAGTCGAGAAAGATCTTCTTCAAGTCGCTGAGCATATCCGCATAGGACAGGCTGTCCCGCGCGATACGACGCAGCGCGGCAGGGATGACATGCGCGGCGGCGGCGCCGCTCGTTGCGATCAGTTCGATCGTCCAGCCGATCGCCGCTCCTACCAGATTGGCGAGCAAGTCGCGGACCAGAGTCCGTACAACATCGACAGCCTTCGATGCCGACTCCATGGCTTTGCCCATCGATGCCGCCATGCCGCTGGCGGCATCGATCTGATCGATGAGGCTCGATGCGCTGACACGGTACTGCTGACCGGACGCACCCTGCCAATCCTCGATATCCCGCTCTACACTGGATTTCCAATCAGCACTGACGGCGGTCAACTCGGTGGAAATCTTCGCCCAGGACTTTCCGTACGCCTCTACTATGTCCGGATTGCCGGCCAGTTCATCCAGCCCTTTTCGCATGAACTCGACATGGTCGAGTATCCACTTCGCAACCTGACTCCCGATGAACGCGAATGGATCCATCACCTTATAGGCGATCTCCGCGACGCTACCCGCCAGCCCGAGCATTCCCAGCATGGCCGCATCGGCTTGGCCCGATGCGAAGTTTCCGTAGACATCCCAAGCGTCGCCCGCGATGGTGCCCTTCAAGACTCCCGGAGTGCCCGTTTTCTGATCACCATTGAGGCCGACGTTCGAAAGGAGCGAAACATTCTCTTGATAGTACGCCTGGTTAGAATCCACCCCATCGGCAAGCATCGCATTGCCAGGCGCCTTCGGGTCGTCGAAACCAGACATCGTCACTGACCACCATTCGTATTGCCGATCTCAGCCGTGAGATCGGCCAAACTCTTGTTGAACTTTCCGTCCACATCTTCGACAGTCGATGCCACAGTTTGAAGTTTGCCGGGAAGGACTGAAACCGATTCCGCCAATTTCCGGATCGCAGCGATCGTCGTGTCCTGATTGTCGTCGAATATCATTCCGATGAAAGGTCGCGGGATCGCGCCGAATCCATCATCCGCCGAGCCGAGATAGGTCGCAGCTTGCAGCGCCTCGGTCATCTTCGACATCAGGTTGGTCATCTTGGCCGCGTGAGCGCGGACCTCATCGGGATCAATCGAAAAATCAGCAGGGCTACCCATGATCAGATCAACCACGACTTCCGGCTGTAGTACTGCTCGTCCTCGTCGGGTTCATCCGGGGTGACCACTTGTTCACGATTCGGCCGACGACTCCACGGTTGCGCGGAATCCGCCACGGGAGGTGGGGCATAGGCAGGTTCCGCAGCCGACGGCCGAGAAATACCGGACGGCGTGTGCGGATCCGGAAATGGGAGGTGATGTGCCGCTGAGCTATCGCCAGGATCGGGGTCGGGGAATCGCTGCGCGAACCGACTGACCATGTCCACCGCCGGCGCATCGTTCCCGACCACATCGTGCACCAGATGCGTCACCTGGTCGCGCAGCTTCGCCTGAGCACTCTGCAGACACGCCATGATCGCCGCCGACACCACTGCCGGGTCCTTCCCCCGCGTGGTTGCCGCCAAGTCGATCGCAGTGGGGACACCGTTGCTGTCGACCGTCACTGCAACACTGTCGTCGTTCGATCTCGCGGTGACAGAAAGTTCGGCCATGGAACGTTGCAGCGCATCGTATTTCTTCGCTGTGCTCTCGAGCTGTTCGGCGAATCGCCGTGCATTGACGATCGACTCGTCAAGTCTGTTCTCCACCATGGAATTCCCCCTCATACCCTAGAACTCGACGCCGACGTACGGCAGGCGCGATCACGCTATCATCGGCAACCTCGCGAGATTCTCGCAGCCTGCACAGCTCCCACAGAACACCGCAGCCATGGCGCGCGGCGATCGACCGTCACCCAGCTGGGAACCGCACATGCCACAATGGCTCGATGGACACTGGTGCGAGCAAACACGTCACCGGGATCGTCATGCCGCCGCACATCGCGAGATACCATGGCGCGCCTGAGGATCCGAGGTACCCCTCGCCTCGCTCGATGCGCGCTTTCGTCGCCGGCTCGGTGGACTTCTGCCTGTCGTTGGCTACCTTTCTCGGCTCAGTCCTGGCGCTGATCGCTCTTCGCGAAGACTCAGGCGTTATCGTGGCGGCGGCATTGGCGCTGCCGGTCATAGCCGTCATCGTGGTCAACGCAGTACTGCTACCGGCATGGATTCATGCGAGCCTCGGCGACCTTGTCTTCGGGTTGGTCAAGATCCGTTCAAGCGACGGCGGCCAGCCGACGATTGCGGACCTCGCACGCAATGTCTGGAATCCCGGATCGGGCCGCGACACAATCCCAGCCGTTGTCCAAGTACGCCGCCGCGATACCCGAACGACAGCGTGATGCCACGCCAACCTGACAGTCGAGTACTTTCCGAGTCGGGCAATCAGTCCAGCCAGGTCGACCGGCGGTAGTACTCGGATTCGGAGTCGTAGTCTCCGTCCGATGGTGCCACCGACGACCTGGCCTCCCGCGCCGCCCTCGCCCGGGCGACGGCCGCCCTGATCTCGGCCTGCCGCTGTTGCTCAGGAGTCATATTCGGATCCGGCATGAAGGCTACGGGCCCGGACGGCGGTGCCTGCATCGCCGTCACGGGTGCGACCTCATGTGCAGGATCTTCCCTACCCTGATCCGGTTGCGGCTCAACAGTTCCCGCTTCGTCTTCTGCCTTTTCCTGCTGCACCAGCTCGCGCAGGCGCTGGCCGGCCTCGACAGCGAACTGTTCGGCACGGAGCGTGGTCTGCCTGTTGATCTCATCGATCTCGTCCATCAGCATGGCCGAACGACGATGCGCCTCCGCCGCGATCTGCTCGATCTCTGCCGCGTAGTCCACGGACGATCAGTCCCCCGTTGTCGAGTGGGATCCGCCAAGGATGAGCGTCATCACAGCGGGCCTGCCTCGGCGAGGAGGGCGCCGGAATCGCCCGGGTTGCTCGCCGGGTGATCCTCGACAGTCGGGATGTGTTCGCCGTCTGTTTCCTGCCGGGTCGGCCGCGGAACTGCAGGCACACCACCTCCCCCGGGACCGGAAGAGGGCTCACCGCTATCGATTTCGCTGGTCACTGGAGCATCGTTCAGGTCAGGAGTTTCCGGTGTGGTCGGAGTGATTCCGCCGCCTGCTTCCACTCCACTGGGACCGGCTTCACCATTCCCGCCCCCGGATTCCGGTGCGCCCGAACCCGATGCACCGTCGCCGTCGGTGCCGGGCGAGGCATCTCCATCCTCGGCGGTACTCGAATCCTGTGCGACGACCGGAATTCCGTTCTCGTCCAACGTCAATCGGTACTGCGTTGTCGTGCCATCAGCACCGGTCGTCGTCAACGACAGCCCGTTCTCGCCGGCCCCGATGCTCACCTTGGTGTCGCCGAGCTGGAACGATGCCTCGTGCTCACCGGAGAGCAGGCTGCTCGCCTGTTCCGTCATCTGCTCGATGCCGTCGCTGATCGCCGTTCCCGCCGATTCGATCGCAGAAGTCAGCGAATCCCCGAGATCACCGGTGAGCGCGCTGGAAACAGTGCTTCCGAGCTCACTCAGTGTCGATGCGATGGCGCTCAGTGCGCTGCTGGCGTCGGAATCGTCATCTTCGTCGTCGTTATCATCATCATCGGACGAGGAGTCGTCGGTGGTCTGTGCCTTCGTCTGCACCGGCGATCCGGTGGACGTGTCACCGTTCTGTGTTCCAGCGGTCGCGGTCTGGCCGTCGTTCGTAGCAGCCTGATTGGTTCCGGGCTGATTGCCGTTCGTCTTCGACGGATCACCGTTGGCTGTATTGTCGCCGGGCGCGGCCGTGGTAACCCCGGCCACCGAGGGATACGCACGCTCCTCGACCGCATCGGCAGCCACTTGAACGGCGTTGTACTGCCCCTGCACAGCGATCAGGGTGGTGGTGCACTGAGCATTGAATACGCCGAGCTTGTCGTTGTAATCCTTCTTGAAGACCGTATCCAGCCAGTCGACGCAGATCTCCTTGACGGCCTGCTTCCACGCGTCCGAATTCCGCTCGAGGTCTTTCGCGCGATCTTCGATGTCGGGCACTTCGGTCAGCCGCTGCAGCAGCGAGCTCAGGACGTCGCCCGACTTGCTGCTGCGAATGATCTGCTGAATGTCGACCACCGTCATCTCACCGATGGTGATGAGCGTCCGCTGACTGCCGACCTCGACACGATTCCCGTCGGCAAGCTTCTTGACGGTGGCCGCCTTGTCTTCGACGATCTTCCGCAATGCGGTCGCCGCACCGGACATCGCGGTCGCCAACGCCTGAACCTTGCCGCGGTCACCCTCCGCGAGACCGACGATCTCGCGGAGCCGTCCGATTCCGGCGTCGGCCGCCGCGCCCTGCCAGGTGGATCCCAACGCGTTCGCCGCCGACTGCTGATTGCCGCGCTGCGTGTCGACCACGGTGATCATCTTCTGCAGCGCGTCAGCGGAGGTCACCAGCTTCACGAGGTTCATCCCTCGCTCCTGGTCGTACGCTGCCTGGATCTTCAGCGTCGGCCAGCCCGCATCATTGCCGAAGGCTTCCTCGTACAGCGGCAGCAGTTGCTCGAAATAGAGCAGACCTTTCGAACCGTCGTTGAGAATGTCGTCTACGGACTGCGTCATCGCCTGGCCCCCCGTCGGATTTCAGTGCTCATTTCGCACCGGTCCGGTCCAGGGCTCGTGCAGTGTTCTTGTCGACTTCGGTGAACTCGACGGTCGCGTTGCCGATCGTCTCTGCGGTGGCCTCGGTCGAGGTCGTCCACACCTTCAGCCAGGTGACTGTTCGCTCGATGCCCTGCGCGATCCGCACCCCGTAGTCCACGTAGGCGCGGCCCGCTTCGGATTCCGCGCCGTTGCGGCCCGCACCCCAACTGTTGTCCTCGACGTTCTTCGCCGCGGTACGTAGCTCGGACACACTGGTTTTCAAGCTGTTGACCGACGTGGTCATCTCGCTCTGGTTGACGACAACTCCGCCGGAAACTTGCGTGCCCATCCCCCACCTCCGCTGCTTGCAGCGCGCCCGGACGACGCCCTACCTACTTGGACGCGGGAACCCGGCCGCAGGTTCCCCCCGCGGAGCAGAATTACTCCCCCAGATTCCCCTGGTCGGTCCGCCGCCACTCCGACGTCCCATCGGGGAACCGGTGGTACTCCCACGCCGCATAGTCCCCATCGGCCTCGACCACCGTCACATGATCGGCGATCCCGTCGTGGTCGAAGTCCGACCAGACGCTGGTGTCGTGGGGTGTGGCATCGGTGAGAGAGTCGACGACTCCGTCACCGTCGAGGTCCTGGGACGGAGAGTGGAGTTCGACGGGGCCGAGGCTGCCGAGGGATGAATGGGCGTCGATGTCGGGTAGGCCGAGGCCAGGGATGTCGCCCGAGGTGACCATGGGACTCCTCCTCAACGGAAAACTCGCGGATGACGGCGCGGTGAGACTTCCACCATCTTGTCATCCGCGAGCGGGTGCCGGAGCGGTCGGGCGTTACTTCTTCGGCATGATCAGCCACAGAACCAGGTAGAGCAGGAACTGGGGGCCGGGCAGGAGGCAGGAGACGACGAAGACCAGGCGGACGATGTTGGCGTTCCAGCCGAAGTACTCGGCGATGCCACCGCAGACGCCGGCGATCCATTTGTCGCTGGTCGAACGGGTGAAGCGGCGGGCGGGGGCGGTCATTGTGTGAGGCCTTCCTGTCGAGCTGGTGATAACTCCACTGTGCCGAGCACGACCCCTCCCCCGCATCGGTCGGCAGACCCATCCGCACCCTGATTTCTGCCGGGCCCGATCTCAGGGTCCTACCCCTAGGCGGGCAGACTTGAGAGGTGAGCACGACATTGCAAGCCACCGGTCTGTCCGCCGGCCACGCCGAGCGGACCCTCTTCGCCGACCTCGACTTCACCCTCGCCCCCGGCGACGTGATCGGGCTGGTGGGAGTGAACGGCGCAGGCAAGTCGACGTTGCTGCGAATGCTGGCCGAACGCACGGCAGGCGACGGCGCCATCACCTTGAGCCCGCCGGACGCGACGGTCGGCTACCTCGCGCAGGAGCCGGAGCGGATCGACGGCGAGACCGTGCTCGAATTCCTCTCTCGCCGGACCGGCGTCGCCGTTGCCCAGCAGGTGATGGATGCGGCGGCGGAGCGGCTCGGCGAAGGCGGGGAAGATGACTACTCGCCCGCGCTCGAGCACTGGCTCGCCCTCGGTGGCGCCGATCTGGATCAGCGCGCCGAGGAGGTGGCCGCCGATCTCGGCCTCACCGACGGACTGGCGAGCGGACTGGACACCCCGATGACGGGTCTGTCCGGCGGACAGGCGGCGAGGGCTGGTCTGGCCTCGGTGTTGTTGTCGCGCTTCGACATTCTGCTGCTGGACGAGCCGACCAACGATCTCGACCTGGACGGCCTGGATCGGCTGGAGCGCTTCGTCAAAGGCATCCGGGTGCCGCTGATGGTGATCAGCCACGATCGGGAGTTCCTGGCGCGCACCGTGAATCGGGTGCTGGAACTGGATCTGGCGCAGCAGCAGGTCGGGCTCTACGACGGCGGGTACGAGGCGTATCTGGCCGAACGCGAGATCGCCCGCAAGCACGCCCGTGAGGCCTATGACGAATTCGCCGACACCAAGGCGGGTTTGGAGGCGCGGGCCCAGATGCAGCGCAACTGGCTCGAGCACGGCGTGCGCAATGCGCGGCGTAAGGGCAAGAACGACTCGGACAAGATGGGCCGTAAGACCCGGGCCGAGTCGACCGAGAAGCAGGCGGCCAAGGCTCGTCAGACACAGCGCCGGATCGAACGCCTGGACGTGGTCGAAGAGCCGCGCAAGGAATGGGAGCTGCGGATGGAGATCGCGGCCGCGCCCCGCAGCGGTGCGGTGGTGGCGACCGCGGCCAATGCCGTCGTGCGCCGCGGCGAGTTCACCCTCGGCCCGATCACCACGCAGATCGACTGGGCCGACCGGATCGTGCTCACCGGTGCCAACGGCTCCGGAAAATCCACTCTGCTCGGCCTGCTGCTCGGCAAGATCGTCCCCGATTCCGGTTCCGCCGCACTGGGTTCCGGCGTCGAGATCGGCGAGGTCGACCAGGCACGCGGGCTGTTCCGCGGATCGGAACGGCTGACCGACACCTTCAGCGCGGCGATGCCCGACTGGCCCGACGCCGACGTCCGCACGCTGCTGGCGAAATTCGGCCTGCGCGGCCCGCACGTGACCCGCGCCTGCGACACTCTCTCCCCCGGCGAACGCACCCGCGCCGCGCTGGCCCTGCTGCAGGCACGCGGGGTGAACCTGCTGGTCCTGGACGAGCCGACCAACCACCTCGACCTGCCCGCCATCGAACAGCTCGAGCAGGCCGTCGAATCCTTCACCGGCACGCTGATTCTGGTGACGCATGATCGCCGGATGCTGGATTCTGTTCGTGCGACCCGCCGTTGGCACATGGCCGGTGGATTGCTCACCGAGGATTAGGACGCACCATGGACCTCGCACTTGGCATCGATACCCGCGTCACGCTGCTCGTCACCGGCCTGATCTTCCTGAGCGCACTGCTGCTCGGGGTGTGGAAGTACCACGGCATCCGCACCTCGGCCGAGGGCGCGGCGCACATCTACGTCGACATCGCGCACCGCGCCGCCCTGCTGTACTCCTTCGCCGGAATCCTGCTCGCGGTGTTCACCGAGCTCAGCGCCTGGCCGACGATCGTCAACTTGACGGCGGACCTGGTGATACTCGCGTTCTTCGTCGGCGCGATCGCCAGCTATGTGCTGCACGGGATGCGGCGCGACACCACCAATCAGTTCGCCGGCGAGATTCCCGCCGCGCTGCGGCTGTCGATGTACGGGCTGATGGCGGGCGAGATCCTCGGGTTCCTGGTGTTGTTCAGCGGTTTCGTCGTCGGCCAGTTCTAGCTCAGAACGACTGCACCACAGCCGTTTCCGCGGCACCGAACAGGTCGATGTCAGAACCGAGCGCGGCGCCGATCAGCCCGGCGGCACCGGTGACGACAAGAATCGCGACGACAACGATCAGCGACCGCGAGCGCGGCACCCGTGGCACGGGGAACGAATACCCGCGCGACGGTTCGGGGACCGGCTCGTAGTGCTCGACCGGCTGGCCGTAACCCTCGTCCCGGATCGGGACGGTGTGCGAATACCCTTGCGGCACCTCACGACACCCCGGCCTGCCACACGCCCCACCACAGCGGTGATACGGATCGTAGTCGACCGGGTAGCGGTCCTCGTCGCGGTAGTTCCGGGCAGGCAGCGGCGGCACCATGAATCGCCCCCTTCGAATCGTGTTGCGCGCCAAACTGTCCGGTGCGCCAAGCAGCACACTCGCCACCAGCACACAGGTCAAATACGGCGTAAGCCGATAGTAGATGGACCCGGCGCGCCCCGCCAGAGAGAACTAGACCGCCGCGACCTGCTTGGCCAGATCGTCGGCGAGCTGGCGCGCCTGCGCCGGATCGGTGGCCTCGACCATCACCCGCACCAGCTGCTCGGTTCCGCTGGGCCGCAACAGCACCCGGCCGGACTCACCCAGCACCCGCTCGGCCTCGGCGACCGCTTCGCGCACCTCGGGGTCGGCGGCGACGGCCGCCTTGTCGCTGACCGGCACGTTCACCAGCACCTGCGGCACGGTGCTCATCACCGCGGCCAGCTCGCCGAGCGGGCGCCCGGTCTGGGCCATCCGCGCCATCAGCCGCAGCCCGGTGAGCACACCGTCACCGGTGGTGCCGTAGCGCGGGAACACCACGTGACCCGACTGCTCGCCGCCCAGGCTGTAGCCGCCGCGGCGCAGTTCCTCGAGCACATAGCGGTCGCCGACGGCGGCGGTGAGCACGGTGATCTCGGCGGCGCGCATGGCGATGTGCAGGCCGAGGTTGCTCATCACGGTCGCGACCAGGGTGTTGCCGACGAGCTCACCCGCATCGCGCATCGCCAGCGCCAGCACGGCCATGATCGCGTCACCGTCGACGATCTCGCCCGCGGCGTCCACCGCGAGGCAGCGGTCCGCGTCGCCGTCGAGGGCGATGCCGAGGTCGGCGCCGTGCTCGAGGACCGCGGCGCGCACGGCCTCGAGGTGGGTCGACCCGCAGCCGTCGTTGATATTGAGGCCGTTGGGCTCGGCGTTGATCGCGATCACCGTCGCGCCCGCCTCCCGATACACCTGCGGAGCCACCTCGGCGGCCGCGCCGTGCGCGCAGTCGACGACGACGGTCAGCCCGGACAGGTCCTGGCCGGTGGATTCGAGCAGATGCTCGACATAGCGTTCGTGGGTGCCCTCGACGGTGTAGTCGCCGCGCACGCGGCCGATGCCCGCGCCGGTCGGGCGCACGGTGACGCCTTCGGCGATCAGGGCTTCGATCCGCTGTTCCACGGCGTCGTCGAGCTTGTGCCCGCCCGCCGCGAAGATCTTGATCCCATTGTCGGGCATGGGATTGTGCGAGGCGGAGATCATCACGCCGAAGCACGCGTCGTAGAGGCCGGTCAGGTACGCCACGGCCGGGGTCGGCAGCACGCCAACCGAGAGGACATCGACACCCGCCGAGGTCAGGCCCGCGGTCACCGCGGCCTCGAGCATCTCGCCGCTGGCCCGCGGATCACGGCCGAGGACCGCAACAGCGCGCTTCTTGCCGCGCGAGAGCACCTGCGCGGCCGCGCCCGCGACGCGCATCGCCAGTTCCGGGCTCAACGACTCGTTGGCGAGTCCTCGAACACCGTCGGTGCCGAACAGCCGTCCCATAAAACCCTCTACTTGTAGTAGGTCCCCGAATACAGCACGAGAGCAGGCAACCAGCCGTGCTGGAAGCCTGCTCTCGCACACGTGCTCCGCCGACCGGGCTCATCCCCGCTCTCGCGGGGAGCATACCTAGCGAATGCGAAAGACGGTGGCCGGCAGTGCGTAAATCAGCGCTTCGAGTACTGAGGCGCCTTACGGGCCTTCTTCAGACCGTACTTCTTACGCTCGGTGGCACGCGGGTCACGGGTCAGGAAGCCGGCACGCTTGAGCGCGGGACGATCCTCCGGGGTGACCTCGATCAGCGCACGGGCGATGGCCAGGCGCAGGGCGCCTGCCTGACCCGAGGGGCCGCCACCGACCAGGCGAGCGTAGATGTCGAAGCTCTCGACACGCTCGACGGTGACCAGCGGGGACTTCACGAGCTGCTGGTGCACCTTGTTCGGGAAGTAATCCTCGATGGTGCGGCCGTTGAGCTCGAAGTTGCCCGAGCCGGGAACCAGGCGCACGCGAACGACGGCTTCCTTACGGCGGCCGACGGTCTGCACCGGGCGATCGATCACGATCGGGGCGTAGGTGGCTTCTTCGGCGTACTCGGCTTCGTAGCCTTCGCCGTCTTCGACAACCTCGACCACGGTCTCGTCGACCGCGTCGAACTCTTCGTTGAACTCTTCAGGAGCGGTCACTGGGCCACCTGCTTGATCTCGAACGGAACCGGCTGCTGCGCGGCGTGGGGGTGGTTCGGGCCTGCGTAGACCTTCAGCTTGCCCGCGATCGCGTTACCCAGCTTGTTCTTCGGGATCATGCCCTTGACGGCCTTCTCCACGAGACGATCGGGACGGGTCGCCAACACCTCGCCGACAGTGCGCGACTTGAGGCCGCCCGGGTGTCCGCTGTGGTGGTGGATCAGCTTGTCCTGCTTCTTGTTGCCGGAGATGGCAACCTTGTCCGCGTTGATGATGATGACGAAGTCGCCACCATCGACGTGCGGTGCGTAGGTCGGCTTGCCCTTGCCGCGCAGCAGGCCAGCGGCCTGCACGGCGAGACGGCCGAGGACTACGTCAGTGGCATCGATGACGTACCACTTGCGGGTGACGTCACCTGCCTTGGGGCTGTACGTAGGCACAGTCGTTCCCTGTCTGTCGTCGGTGTTGCCGGCCACGGGTGTGGTCGAGAGCGTCCCGGCGGCCGGTGGAGACCCGGGACATCGAGGAGACGCCGATCCGCGAACGGTTCGACGTTCCACACGCCAGCGAGCAACGATACCAGCTACGCATGACGCCACCACAATCGGGCGCTGAGCTAGATCACCACCGGCGGGCCTGGATCAGTCGCGCCCGCGGGCCCCGGGATGAGGTAGCGCAGCGTGTCGATGCCGGGGGTGACGCAGGCTTGGTCCTCGATCAGCCCGCCACCGCGCGCGCTCGCGATGCCCTCGGGCGGGACCGTGTTCGCGTACGGGGTGAACGCGCAGCTCACGAACTCGCCGTCGGCCGCGGCCGCGGGACCGGTGGCGCCCACGTGCCAGGCGGTCGCGGCGAGCGCGACCGCGCCGACCACGGCCGGCGCTCCGAAGAAGCCCTTCTTCATCTTGCCGAGCAGCCTGCCCCTGCGCTCGTCGTCGTCGGGTTCGTCGAGCGCGTGCCGCCCGCCGGACTGCGCGGGCGGACCGGCGACGAAACCGGCCGGACTCGGGGGCTGACCGGTGGTCGGGGCCGCGGGCGGGGCACCCCAGCCGACCTGCGCGGCATAGCCCTGGCCCGGGTGCTGGGACTCCGGATAGTCGTCTTCGTCGAGTTCCGGCTCGGTGACCAGCAGGTGCGCCGCGCCGAGCACGAGCGCGTGCATCGGATGATCGGCCACGTGCAGGCGCTGGCCGAGGTGGTTCTGGAAGGCCAGCCGCAGCGCGTCGTTGAAGCAGACATTGCCCGCCAGCAGCACCGTCGAGGTGTCGGCGCCGATCGAGCGGGCCGCCGCCATCGCCTCGATCACCACATTGTCGGCCGAACGGGCGTCGCGCAGCGCCTCGGCGCCGACGGCGACCTCCACCGATTCGGTGGGCTGTTCGTCGTCGCCGTGCACCGCGACGACCAGCAGGGTGCGGCCGTCGGAGTACACGCCGGTGGCGCCGATGCCGTTGCGATGCCGCTCGCTCGGCGGCGAGACCAGGCCGAGCGCGCGCACGTAACCCGACAGCGCGACGCTCTCCGGCAGCGGCTCGACGACCACGTCGAGCTGCTCGACGAGCGCGGCGTAGGTCTCGACCTTCTCCTCCGGCCAGGTGTCCGGGTAGGGCAGCGCGACCAGCTGCGGCTTGCCGCGCAGGTACTTGCCGACCGCGGCCAGCGGGTTGTACAGCCTGGCCCGGAACACCAGCTCCGCGGGCCAGGTGGCGCCGGCGATCACGATCTGCGGGTGCCCGAGGATGTCGCGCACGTCGGCGATCGCCATGCCGAGGTCCGGCCGCTGCCGGTCGACGCCTGCGGTGTGCAACCTGCCCGCCGCGTCGGCGAGGAGGTAGGCGGGTGGGGTGTAGGTGCCCTCCACCTGAACCGGGCGGATCGGAGTCTCACCGCCGCCCGCGGCAACGGACACCACATCCCACCCCAGATGCAGGGCCCCAACTCGAACGGTCACAGGCTCAAGTGTGCCCGGTCGGCGAGCGACACGCGCATCATGCCCGCCGATATGGCCCTGACCTCGCGATCGCTCATGCCTGCGACTTCTTCAGGCGCAAGCGGCTCCAGGTGATCGCCGCCAGGATCGAGGTGATCACGATGAGCAGCACGATGTCGAGGATCCAGATGCCCGGCTTGTGTTCCCACAGCGCGTCCTCCTGGGCGCCGATGACCAGCTCGCGCAGGTCCACCGTCGACGCGCCCGCGGCATAACCCCAGCGCGACGGGAACAGATACGACACCTGCTCGAGGCCGGCCCGGTCGGTCACCGGGATCAGACCGCCCGCCATCACCAGCTGCACCATGATCATCACCACGAGCATCGGCATGACCTGCTCGTTGGACTTGGCCAGGCTCGACATCAGCAGACCGAACACCACGCAGCAGACCGCGGTCATCGCGATGACCAGGTACAGCTCGACGCTGCCGTTCGGGATCAGCGCGCCCTCCGGCGGCGCCTTCTTGCCGATCAGCGTGATGCCGACCAGCACCGCCGACTGCAGGAACGCGGTCACGCTGAACACCACGATCTTGGCCATCAGATACGCCGACGGCAGCAGGCCGACCGCGCGCTCACGGTGGAAGATCGACCGCTCGCCGACCAGGTCACGCACGGTGAGCGTGGCGCCCATGAAGCACGCGCCGAGGATGAGCACCACGAGCAGCTGCTGTGCCTCACCACCGCTGGACCGCGCGAACGAACCGTCGGGCTGGGCGATCAGCGGGCCCTCGGTGAAACCGTCACTACCCGGCACCACCAGTGACAACGCGCCGAGGATGAACGGCAGCACCACGAGGAACGCCAGGTAACCGCGGTCGGCGAAGATCAGCCGCAACTGCCTGCGCGCGAGAGTGCTGAACTGACGCACCCCGCTCGATTGCGGCGGCGCGCCCGCGTTGCCGCGCTGCAGCGGCTGGGGTGGCGGCGGTGGCGGCACGTAGGCCTGCCTGGACCGGTAGGCCGCGAAGGCCTGGTCCGGGTTGGCCGCGACCTTGGCGAAGATCTCCGCCCAGTCCGACGTGCCGAGCGCGGCGCCGACGCCACCGGGATGACCGGCGAAAGCGGTCTTGCCACCCGGCGCGAGCAGCACCACCTGGTCGCACATGTCCAGGCAGGCCACCGAGTGGGTCACCACGATGACCACGCGACCGGCGTCGGCCAGCTCGCGCAGCATCTGCATGACCTGCCGGTCCAGCGCCGGGTCGAGGCCAGAGGTCGGCTCGTCCAGGATCAGCAACGACGGACCGGTGAGCAGCTCCATCGCCACCGACGCGCGCTTGCGCTGACCACCGGAGAGCCGGTCGACGCGGGTGTCGGCGTGCTGGGTGAGCGAAAGCTCCTTCAGCACACCGTCGATCACCTGCTGCCGGTCGGCCTTGGTGGTATCGGGCGGCAGCCGCAGTTCGGCGGCGAAGCCGAGCGCCTGGCGGACGGTGAGCTGGCGGTGCAGCACGTCGTCCTGCGGGACCATGCCGATGCGGGAGCGCAGCGCCTCGTACTCGGCGTGCAGGTTGCGGCCCTCGAAGGTGACCACACCGCCGGAGGGCTGGGTGCTGCCCGCGATCAGCTTCGACAGCGTCGACTTGCCCGCACCCGACGGGCCGATCAGCGCGGTGAGCGTGCCACGACCGGCCTGCATGTTGACATCGACGAGCAGTTGCTTGTTGCCCTCGACCGTGAAGCCGACCCCGTGCACCGTCAGGCCGAGCTCGGCGACCGGCTTCTGCCGATGCGCCAGCGCGCCCTGGGTGACGACGAAGTCGATATTGCCGATCGTGACGATGTCGCGCTCGCGCAGCACGGTGCGCTGCTGACGATGACCGTTGACGAACGTGCCGTTGGCCGACCCCAGGTCCTCGATGACCAGCCCCTCGGCCGAGGACACCAGGCGCGCGTGCTGGCGCGAGGCCAGCGGATCGTTCACCACGATCTGGTTGTCGGAGGTACGGCCGATGCTCAGGCCGCCGGGCGGGATGCGATCGCCACGGGCGACCGGCTCGGTCGAGGCCGCCTTGCGCACCGGCGGCAGCATCGAGGAGTCGGCGCGGCGGGTCATGTTGATGTTGTCCTGCGGTGCCATCGGCTGCGACGGCAACTGCGAGGTGGGCGTGAACTGCGGCTGCTGGTGCGGGGCCGGTCTGGACTGCGGCGGGAAGGGCTGCTGCGGACGCTGCGGCGGGCGATGTTGCTGCTGCGGCTGCGACGGCGCCGCCACCATGGTGGCGGCGTGACGCGAGGCGGGCGCGGCGGGCACCAGATGCAGCAGCGGGCCACTGATCGCGTCGCCGAGGCGCACCTGGGTCGGCCGGTCGATCGACACGGGCTGACTCAGCTTGCGCGCGTCGACGAAAACGCCGTTGGTACTGCCGTTGTCGGCGAGTACCCAGGCTCCGTTCTGAAAGCGCAGAGTGGCGTGCACGCGCGAGACCAGCGGACTGTCCACGAACAGGGTCACCTCGGGCGCGCGGCCCATGGTGATCTGCTGACTCGCTTCGAAGACTCGTTCGGTTCCATCATGGCGCACGGTGATGGTCTGCGCCCCCGGTGAAGACATGGAGCGGATACTATGCCATCGCCCGGACATCGGCGGTGCCCCCGAGACGGCTTGCTGTCCCGATCCGGCGACCTGTATCCGGCCGACCAGGGGGATTCGATGAAAGGCCAAGCGCTCGTTGCGATCATCGCCGTGCTATGCGCATTGCTGAGCGTGGGTTGCACGCGGGCGATCGATGGCCACGGCGTCTCGATCTACGACGACCCGTTCCAGGTGGCGGGATTGCCGACGACCGGCGGGCCGAACGGGCCGCGACCGGGGGTCGCCGATTCGACGCTCACCGCGTCCAACGGCGACGGTGGTGACGTCGACGCGCTGGCGCTCAACGCGATCGACGACATCCAGGTCTACTGGCAGTCCGTGTTCGGCGCCGAGTTCCGCGGCGAGACGTTCGAGCCGGTGGAGAAGCTGATCTCCTGGAACGCCCGCGCCTCCCGCAACCAGGCGATCGAGTTCTGCAAGGAGACCACCTACCACCTGGTCAACGCCGCCTACTGCCGCAGCGACAACTCCATCGGGTGGGACCGTGCCATGCTGCTGCCCACCATGACCGAGACCTTCGGGAAGATGTCGGTGGTCATGGTGCTGGCCCACGAGTACGGGCACGCCATCCAGACCATGGCCAAGCTCGTCACCAAGAAGACGCCGGTGCTGGTCAAGGAACAGCAGGCCGACTGCTTCGCGGGCGCGTTCATGCGGCACGTCGCCGAGGGCAAGTCGAAGCACTTCACGATCAATACTTCCGACGGCCTGAATTCCGTTCTGGCCGCGACTGTTTCGATCCGCGACTCCGACCCCGACGATCCCGAGAGCGTGCACGGATCGGCGTTCGAGCGGGTCACCGCCGTGCAGATCGGCTTCACCGACGGCCCGCGCGGCTGCAAGGGCATCGACGACGAGGAGATCGACCAGCGCCGGGGCAACCTGCCGCAGAGCTTCTCCGGCGATCAGGGCCGCGGCGAGTTCCCGGTCTCCCAGGCCAACCTGGTCGAACTGAGCAAGGCACTGCAGGCCATCCTGCCGGTCCGCGACGCTCCGTCCTACGACTACTCCGGCGCCCGGATCGACTGCAAGGACGGCGCGGTCACCGAACCTGTCACCTACTGCCCCGCCAAGAACGTCATCGCCACCGACGTGCCCGGCCTCGCCGAACGCGGCTCGGTCGACACCGAGGACGACGGCCCGCTCCCGGTGAAGGTCAGCGGCGACTACAACGGCTACATCGTGTTCATCTCGCGCTACACCCTCGCTGTCCAGCGCAGCCAAGGCCAGCAGCTGACCGGAGCGAAGACCGGCCTGCGCGCGGCCTGTCTGTCCGGTGTGGTCACCGGCAAGCTCGCCCAGCCCGGCCGTCCGGTCGGCCAGGGCGACATCCAGCTCTCCGCCGGCGACCTCGACGAAGCGGTGTCCGGCCTGCTCACCGACGGTCTGGCCGCCAGCGATGCCGAGGGGAAGACCGTCCCGAGCGGGTTCTCGCGGGTCGATGCGTTCCGGGCTGGGGTTCTCAACGGCGAGACGACGTGCTTGTCGCGGTATAGCTAGGCCCGGCGAAATCGTGCGATTCGACCTCGTTCAGTCAGATATCTGATCGGCGACCGGTGAATTGCACGAATACGCCGGTCCCGCCGATCAACCGAACGGCGGTGGTGCGGCGGGCTCGTACCGCAGCACCCGGTTGCCGATCATCACCTCGGTGCCCGGGATCAGCACCATCGGCTGGTTCGGCGTGAGCCGGACCCAGTCGCGGTAACCCGGCAGGCGGGAGCGGGTGCCGTTGGTCGACCCGCGGTCGATGAGCTGGACGTCCCAATTCACCAGGTGCACCTCGGCATGCGCCCGGGACATACCGCCGGAGGTGTCGTCCACACGCAGCGGGATGAGGCCGCGCTGGGCCGCCTCGGAATTCTCCGGGTCGCGACCGATCACCGCGTCGGCGGCCAGCAGGTAGGTCATGCCGTCGTCGAGGACAAGCATGCCGAGCGGCGGGCGTATTACTTCGGCGAGCGCCTGGGTCTGGTCGACCGGCATGCCGCACACGGTGCAGAACGCCGCGCGCGGATCGCTGGGATGCGCACGCGCGCACTTGAATCCCATCACCTTGACCGTGAGCACCGTCGACCGCGCGGTCGCCTCCAGTCGTCGCTGCAGGTCAGGGTCGGGTTCGGGCGCCGGGTTGGTGCCCGCGAGCCGGGTCTCGGCATTGTGTGGATCGGCGGGCGGCGCAACCGAATACGGGTCGACCGCCGAATGCGCCGGTCCGGTCGCGCTGGTCGCCGCGTCCATCATCGACGTCGCGGGCTGCATGCCGGTGCCGGGCGGTTCGGCCGGACGCGAATCCGCCTGCGTGGGACGCGGTTCCCGATCGATCCGGGCGGTGGGCGGCGGCGGCCTGCGCGTCTCGCCCGCGGGCTCGGCCGTGCGGACCCGCGACCGCACTCCGTTGGACCACACGACAGCGCCACCGGCCTGCGCGATCCCCTCGACCAGCCACCCCACGCCGCGTTCCGGCGGCAGATCGGGGATGCGGCCCTTGGCATCGTCGACGAAAAGCGCGACCGCCCTGGCCGGCTCGGAGGCCACCCGGTCGACGGTGAACGCGGCGTCGCTGCCCCGGTAGTACTCGGTGGTGCCGTCGCCGGCGAGTACCGCGGTGACAGCGCCGTGCAGGAAGATCGCCACCCCGCCGTTGGCCGCGGCCGAGAGCACCCCGAAATCGATCGGCGTGCCCGGCGAGATCTGTTCGGCGTACTTCATGAGCCAGCGGGTCGCCTCCCGCGCGACCACCGCACCGGGACCGGCCGGTTCGTCCTCGGCGGCGGCGCGCACCAGCTCGGCCAGCGATTCCAGCGCGACCGCCGCGGTGTCGTCGGGAGTGAGTCTGCCGTGCCCGCGATGAGCCACCACGATCACCGCGCCCGCGACGCGCGCGACCGCATGACTTCCGAGCACGACTTCGACCTGCCGATCCCTCACAGGTATCGGCCTCCACCGGAACCGCGCAGCAGGGTCGTCGCCATGCACTCCAGACTATGGCAAACCCGCCCACTTAGGGCCCCCTGGGCGGCGTTCCTCCGGTAACTTCACAGGTACTGCGGGAGGAACATCAAGGGGCAACTGATGATCTATTCGACCAAGATCCGGATCGCGTCCGCACTCTGTTGCGCCACGATGGCCGCCGCGCTCACCGGTTGTGCGGTCAGCGGCACACCGGTCGCCGCCGAACCCGATGTGCGCGGGCTGGAAACAGGCACCTACGCCACCGACCGGCACAGCTACGACGACACCGCGGGCAGCAAGGGCGCGCTCGTCGAGGGAACCCGGATGTCGGCGGCGGTGGTTCCCGCCGTGCGGATCGACTCGTCGCTGTCGTACGGCCGCGGCGGCACCGTCGTCCCCGATGTGGAGCGGGCGCTCGACTTCGTCGCCAACGTCTCCAAACCCGTTCTGGAGAACCGCAAATTCGTGACCGGCTATGCCGCGCTCGGCTCCGACAAACCCGATCCGGAAGGTCAGAAGCGCCCCGCGTCCGACGCGACCGCCGTCACCACCGCGGTCTTCCGGTTCCCCGATGCCGCTTCGGCCACGCTCGCCGCCAGGGAACTCGAGGACGTCGACCTGGCGGTCTCCCCCGACAACCGCAAGCTCGCCTCCACGAAATACCCGGAGGCCTACGTGCATTGGCGTCCGAACGTGCCGACGATCGGTGCGTTCCTGGCGCACAAGGAGTTCGTGATCTCGCTGTTCATCCAGCGACCGCGCGCCGACGCCACCGACCTCACCTCCTGGGTCGACAAAACCCTCGCCGCCGCGCTGACCCAGCTCGGCACATTCACCCCCACCCCCATCGACAAGCTCGAAGACCTCCCGATCGACCCCGAACGCCTGCTCGCCAGGGCCGTCGTGAAGGACCGCGCGGGCCTTGACCCCGACCAGCATTCGTTCGCCGTCTACAGCCCGGCCCACCTGGTGAACAACGCCGACGACCAGACCGCCCGTCAGCGCCTCGTCGACTCCACCGGCGCCGAGAACATCGCCCTCGTCGACGGTGGCTCCATCACCCGCGTCCGCGATTTCGCCGCCGCTCAGGCCCTGATGAACGGCCTCATCGACACCGCGGGCCACTACGACACCCTCCCCGCCCCTGCCGATATCCCCGGCGCCAAGTGCCTGCAACTCAACAACCAGGGCGACGCCGAAGAGGAATTCAAATACCGCTGCTATGTGCCGTACAAGCGCTACTTGGGCATCGTGAGCTCCGATCAGGAGCCCGATGTCCGCCAGAAGATCTCCGCCCAGTACGCGCTGCTGGCCAACAGTTTGTAAAAGATCGGCCCCTCCCTTCCCGGATCAGGTGACGTAGTATTCCGCCGACCATCGTTTCGGGGAGGGATGATCGCGTTGCGAGCCACCAGACCAGCCTGTGCCGTGCTTGCGGCCGCACTGCTGACGACCGTCGTCGCGTGCGGTTCCGGTGAGGGTGCGTCGGCGGCCACCGATGTTCCGGTGGATCTCGCGACCCTCGATGTGGGTGGCTACCCCACACAACCGCGTCAGGTCGGGGTGGTCGCGAACATGGATCAGGCGCAGTTCGTCGAAGCCGAGCGGCTCGGTGATTTCGTGCCGTCTCCCGCCGATATCGATCCGCGCTTCGTCCACAGCAATCCGTTCATCGCCTCGGTGTTCATCGATCCCGAGGCGTCACTGGGCAAGATCATGGCAGTCGACCGGTTCGCCGAGATCGCACCCGATTTCATCGGTGGATTCGTGAGCTCCGCGGAGACCGAGCCCCTGAACATGGGCATCGACATGGTCAATGCCGTCATGATCTTCCCCGACGCGCAGAAGGCCGCCACCGCCGCGACCGCACTGGAACAGCTCGACTTCGGTTACGCGCCGAACAATCAGCCGATCGAAATCCCCGGTTACCCTGCGGCGAAGGCGCATTGGCAGCCCGACCAGCAGTCGATCGGTTCCTGGTTCGCCATCGGTCATCTCGTCGTCTACACCTGGTTCTTCGACTATCTGAAGATCTGGCTGGAAAAGGTCGACAAGCAGGCGCTGGTCGACCTGGTCAGCAAGAGCCTCGACACCATCTTGCCCTCGGTCGCGAAGTTCACTCCTACGCCCGCCGACCAGCTCATGACGCTGCAGCGGGACCGCGACGGCATGCTCGGCCGCACCGCGCCCCGCCCCCGCGAGGATTCGTGGACCAACCCGCCCGGTGTGTACGCGGGCCGCACCGCCCGCCACTTCTCCTCCAACCCGGTGAGCAGGGGAAAGATGATCGACGACAACGGCGTCGACCTGTATGCCAACGACGGTTCCGAGGTGTACCGCGCTCGCGATATCGCGGGTGCCCAGGCTGTCCGCGACGAACTCGGCGGCCTGACCCGCAAGTTCACCGCCGTCGAGTCGCCGAAGAACCTGCCGAGTGCCCGATGCAAGGAGTACATCGGCAGGGAACGGCTGGCGGTCCGCTTCTACTGCGCGGTGTCGCATGACCGCTACGCCGCGTACGTCTGGTCCAACCAGCTCCTCGACGTCCAACAGCGCATCGCCGCCCAATACGCATTGCTGGTGAACGCCCGATGACCATGTCCAAGCGCCCCGCGGCCATCGTGCTCGCGACCATCGTGGCAACAGTCCTGACGGCCTGCGGTTCCACCGTGTCCGGCACCGGCGTGCCCGGCGAGATCGATGTCCGGACCCTCGACGTGGGCTCCTACCCCACCGAGCCGGTCAATGCCCACGACGACGATCCAGTGCCCGCGTTCTACGACATGGACAAGGTGGCGTCGATGCGGCTCGCCGACCACACAATCCACGCCTATGACATCGACCCGCAGATGATCTACGGCAACCGCGCCAATTCCAACCACGCCCGTTTCTTGCCCGACGAACTCGGCGACAGCACCGCGATGCAGGCCATCGCACAGAAGCACAAGATGCTCTACGGCTTCCATTCCAGCGGCGCGTCGAAGGACATCACCCCCAACGTCAGCGGCAGCGACTGGCCGTCCAAGAAGGACGACAACCGGCTCACCGCCACGACGATGGTCTTCCAGTTCCCCGACGCCGAACGCGCTACCGCGGCGGCCAGGGAATTCCACGACACCGACTTCGCCGCCAAAGAGGGCCGCAACCAGCCGGTGACGCTACCGAAATATCCTGCGGCTCATTCACAGTGGCGGCCCGATTCGCCCTTCCTGCGCACCGTGCTCCCGCACGGCCCCTATGTGATCGCCTTCCTGCTGTCGGTGGCGACCCCCGACCTGGCCGCGCTCACCACCCTCGCCGAGAGCGCCTACACCAAGCAGATCGAGGCACTGGCCGAAACCACCCCGCTGACCGACGAGCAGATCATGGCCCTGCCCTGGGACCCCGAGCACGTGCTGATGCGCACCCTCAACCCGGACGAGCTGACGAAGCCCGATTCCACATACTTCTTCGTCGGCGGCAAACGAGGCGCCGTGCACCATTCCGGCGGTCCCCTCCCCGACGACCGCCAGTACATCGACCAGCAGCTCACCAAGATGAACCCCCAGCAGGTCGCCGTGTCCTGGGGCTCGATCGGCATCCGCACCCCCGACGCCGCGACGGCGCGCCGAGCGGTCACCGACAAGCTCTTCCCCTGGCGGACCGAAACGGACGTGGCGCCCCCGCCCAACCTCGCCGATTCCGCCTGTGTGGAGAACAAGAGATTCGCCGCGAAGAAGCGGTTCAGCTGCATCGTCGCCTATCACCGGTACGTCGGAATCGTCAGCAGCGAACAGCTTCTCGACGCCCAGCAACGCGCGGCGGCGCAGTACGCCATGTTCGCGAACAGCCGTTGACGTGATGACTGGCGGCGGCCAGTATGTTCCCGCCGGAGCAGGGCAGTGCAGCAACGAGTCAGGAGATCGTGAGAGATGGCGATGAGCCCGGGCACCATCGTCGGTGGCTACCGAATCGTCCGCAAGATCGGCGCAGGGGGCATGGGCTCGGTCTATTTGGCCGATCACCCGAGCCTGCCCCGCACCGACGCGCTCAAGATCCTCAGCGCCGAGCTCAGCCGTGACCCCGAGTTCCGTGCCAGGTTCGAGCGGGAAGCCAACCTCGCGGCAGGCCTGGACCACCCCAATATCGTCTCGGTCTACAACCGCGGCGAAGAGCACGGCCAGCTCTGGATCGCGATGCAGTTCGTCGAAGGCACCGACGCCGCAGCCGAACTCGCGCGCGACCCGTACGCGATGACCCCGCTGCGCGCGCTGCGCATCACCACCGAGGTCGGTAAAGGCCTCGACTTCGCCCATCACCGCGGCCTGCTGCATCGCGACGTCAAACCGGCGAACTTCCTGCTGTCGGAAACCTACGGCGACGACGAGCGGGTGCTGCTCACGGACTTCGGCGTCGCGAAGTCCACCGACGACGCCTCCGAGCTCACCCAGACCGGCAGCTTCCTCGCGACCATCGCCTACGCGCCCCCGGAGCAGCTCTCCGGCGGCCACCTCGACCACCGCGCCGACATCTACAGCCTGGCCTGCGCGTTCTACAAGCTCCTGACCAACCAGAACCCTTACCCCGCAACGCAACCGGCCATGGTGATGATGGGTCACCTGCACGAGCCACCACCGCGCCCGACCAGCATGCGCCCCGGTTTGCCGCCCGCCATCGACTACGTCATCGCCCGCGCCATGGCGAAGAATCCGAACGAGCGTTTCGCCACCTGCCGGGAATTCACCGACGCCGTCGCCGCCGCGCTCGTCCCCGGATCCAACCCCACCGGCAACTACACGTCACCGACCTATCCGATCCAGACACCGACGCAGTGGTCGAGTTCGGCCCACACAGAAGCGTTCACCGCCCAGGGCCCGGCGAACTCCGGTAGCGCGCAGAAGAGTTCGACAAGCAAGCTCGTGCTCTCGCTCGGCGCAGTGGCCGCCGTCGTTGCCGTCGCCGCCGGGGTCGGAATCTGGGCATCCGGAGGTGGCTCTCCCGCCTCAGCTCCGGCCCCGACCACCGCCACCCAGGCGACCGGAACCCCGATCGAGCAGGCCCGAGCAGCCAACCCCGCCTTCGCGGGCAAAACGGTCCTGATGGTCGACGTGGACGCCGACAACAAGATCGCCACCTACCTCGGCGGCACCCTCCCGACGAAGTTCCTCGAAGACCTGGGCCTCATCTACAACTTCAACTACATCAAGACCGGCGAAGAACCATCCCCACGCCCGGTCACCACGTCAGCCGACCGTATCAACGCCGCCGAAGACACCTACATTCTCGCCGTCCGCAGCGACGCGAAAGCCGGCGGCGGCGGCCTCCTCGGCCTCCCCTTCCAGATCACCGGATCCCGCGCGACCGTGATCCCCATCGACGACCCGATCACCGTCACCGCGATCCGCACCTGGACATCGAGCTCCGAACAAACCCTGCTGTCCCGGCTGGTCCCAATCCTGCAGAGCCGCATCAAGTAAGAATCGGAGTGTGCCGCGGCACCAGGGTGGGATTCCCCCGGTCGTCTGACATGGTTGCGCTGGCGAAGGGTGCGCTACTATGCCCGCGAACCAGATCACCGGGGACGGGGTGGGCTGTGACTCGGACCGAGTCGGCCCACGATCGGATCAGTTAGTCAGTTGGAGGGGGAGAGCGTGAGGCTCAACCGTCATGCATCGATCACGCGCTTAGCGGTACTGACGGCAGTCGCCGTATTCGTCGCAGGGTGTGGATCGCAGGTCTCGGGCAGTGCCTCTCGGAGCGAACCGGACACTGCCGGTCTCGATTTCGGCAACTACCAGACCCAACCGCGCACGGTCGGCAACGCCAAGAGCCTGAACCAGGGGCGGGCCTGGGAGGCCCAGCGTCTCGCGGACTATGTGGCGATGCCGTTCGAGATCGACCCTGCCTATGTCTACGACAATCGCAAGGAAACGTTGGTCCACCCCACTCAGATCGTGCTGAATCGCAAGGGTCTGGGCAAGCTCATCATCAACGACACCTTCGACGAGGTCGCCGAAGATCTGGTCGCCGGCTGGCTGAACTCCTGGGCGACCGAGCCGACCGGAGGCAACCCCCGACGCAGCCTCAACCTCTCGGTCCTGATCTTCCCCGATGCCAAGACCGCCGAGACGGTCGCTCCGATCCTCGAGCACGACGACTTCACCTACAACAGCGACAACGAGAAGGTGTCGATCACCAAGTACCCGAAGACCTACGCGCACTGGCGGCCGTCGGTCTCCTCCATCGGCTCCTGGACGGTCCACGACCGCTACGTGATCTTCATGAAGCTCGACGACGAGACCCGCGCACCGGACCTGCCCTCGCTGCAGGCACAGGTCGAGCGAGCACTCGAGGTGCAGATTCCGCTGCTGGACAAATTCGTGCCGACCCCGTCGGACCAGCTCGAACGAGTACCCCTCGACCCGACCGGGCTACTCGGCCGAACTCTGCCTTCGGATGCGTCGGCACCGTCCCGGGCCCAGCCTGACGGATACTTCACCGGGCGCGGCGCGCTGAGCTTGTTCCTCGAGCCCGATGCCGAGTTGCTGAGCACCTTCACCGAGCACGGCATCGACTTGATCTCTTTCGGCGACACCGTCGTCTTCCGGTCCACCACTGCGGCGGGTGCGAAGAACCTGTTCACCGAGTGGAAAGCGCCGGACGAGGACGCCATCGAGGCGCCCGCTCCCGAGGAGCTGGGCGATGCGGTCGCCTGCCGAGCCATCACCTACGAGTCACAGGGCGAGGTGAAGACCGCCGATCACATCTGCTACCTCCAGGTCGACCGTTACGCCGTGCAGATTCGCGACAAGAACTTGCAGGATCTCCACCAGCAGGTTGCCGCGCAATACGTTCTGCTCACCCGCCGATGAGGATGCCCGACATGAAGAACACCCTGCGGCTGGCTGGGCTGCTCACGATTCTGATCGTCGGGTCCGGTTGTGCGGCACCTATTTCCGGCCAGGCGAAGCCCGGGATGACACCGGTCGACCTGGCAGCGCTCACAACCGGCGCGACCGTCACCGAGCCGACCACGTTCGAGTTGAAGTACTCCGACACGGCGAAAACGGTGAGATTGATCGAGGGGCGCCGCCTGCTCAACGTCCTCATCCCAACGATCGACGTCGACCCCGAACTGACGATGCGGGTCACCACCAGGGTGTTCGCCGATGGTACGGACATGTCGAAAGACGACGGCCTCCCTGAGACATTCAAGGCCGCGGTGAGCGACAACAACTTCATCGCCGGTGTCACCGCATCGCGGACGAACGGCAGCGTGCGAGACACCAAGGGCTTGCACCTGAGCGTGCTGCACTTCGCGACCGCGCAGGACAGCAAGAACGCGGCCGCTGCGATGTATCAGGTGAGCACGTCAGGCGAACGGCAGCCGGTAACGATTCCGGGATACCCCGAGGCCAACGGGTCGAGCAAGGACGGCACTGCGGTCAGCGCCTTCCAGTCGCACGGCCCCTTTATGATCGCGGTCAGCATGTCGCAGGAGACACCCGACTCCGCCGGCTTGGCCACCAAGATCAGGAAGACGCTCGACCTGCAGATTCCACCGCTCGACAAGTACCGGATCATCGCCCCCGACGATCTGCTCGATCTGCCGCTCGACCCCGACGGGATCATGCGCCGAGCGACAGGCAAGTCCCCGTCGGGCGACCCATACGGCATGAGCTACCACGAAGAAGACTTCGGCACCTTCGAGCCGTCGGGGATCCTGCACTTCGAACGAAATCCCGCCGAAGCCCGCACAGCCTTCGAGGAGGCCGGTGTCGACCTGATCGGCCGGCGCTTCAGCACGGTGTACCGGACTCGCGATGTCGAGTCCGCGTTCAAGCTGCAGAACGTCCTCGCCAAGCGCGGCAAGAGCGACTCCGAACTCGCCCCGCCGCCTGGTATCGCCGACGCCCAATGCCTGCGCCTGGAGGAATCGGACCCGAACCGTGGCTACAACGGGATCTGTGTCCTGGTGTACGACCGCTACGTTGCCGTCGTCATGTCGCTGGCGACCGTGTCGCGTGCGTCGCTGCAGGTCGACCCGATATTGCAGGAACGAACCGCCGCGCAGTACGCGATCCTGAAGAAGAGCGAGTAAACGATCATGCGAAAACTCCGCGTCAGCAGCGCAGTGGTAACGCTGGGAATCGCTTTGAGCGCCTGCGGTGGCGGTTCCGAGGCCGCGGCGCCCGCACCGGCTGTCGATGTCGCGAAGCTGGAATCCGGAAACTACCCGACGACAGCGGTCGACCTGTCGTCCTCGCGGGTGCCGACCTCGGGCGCCTTGCGCGAGGCGATCCGCATCGGCGCAGCGACTCCTGTTGCTTTCCAAGTGGATTCGCGATTCATCTTCGCGAACGGGTACTCCGGCGGTCGGCACATCACCCAAGCCGATTCACCGTACTTCGGTGGCGCTGGCATCGAAACCAAAGACTTCAATGCCACGATTCCGGGCGTCGTCGCGGGATGGGAAAGCTCGGCACAGCGCCGACAGGAACTCAACGCGGGGCGGGACGTCTCGACTATCACGCTCCGGTTCGAAACCGCCGACCAGGCGAAGTTCGCTGCTACCGAACTCTCGAACCGAACTCCCGGAACGGCCCACCAAATTCCCAGCTATTCCGATGCGCTGGTGAAACTGGACGCCAAGAAGGAACCGCTGCCGGTCCAGAACCTGCGGGCCTGGTTGGTCCACGGAGACATGCTGCTGTTCGTCCAGGTCGCCGACTGGATCGGTTTGCCCTACGATCCCACCGCCGATGCGGTTGTCACACAACGCTTCTTCGACAAGCAGATCGAGATGCTCCGGTCGTATACGCCCACGCCGCTGCGCGATATCGAGAAACTGCCGCTCGACACCGAGAATTTGCTGAGCCGCACTCTGCCGACCGAGGCGTCGAAGCGCCCGAGCAAGGGAACCAGTAGCTCCGCGGTCTACCCGACTCAGGCTGTCCTGCATCTCGAAGAGTTTCCCGCGGTGATCAATGCCGCTTACGCCGATGCCGGGATCGATTATGTGTCGTTCGACAGCGGATCGGTGTATCGCACCCGCGACGAGGCTGCCGCGAACAGATTCCGCGCAGCGCTCGACAACGAAACGCTCGGCGACGTGGACTACATGAAGGTCGACGGCCCGCCGAACCTGCCGGTCGTCCACTGCTTCACTGCGAAACCCGAAGTGAAATACGCCTCCGATGCGCCACCCACGTGTCACGGCGTGATCGGCCGATATGTGTTCGGTGTGTCCGGCACGAACTTGCAGGACGTGTACCAACGAGCCGCCGCCCAGTACAAGCTGCTCGTCGGGTTCAACTGACGATCGCGAGCACTGTGGGGTGCGCCAGCACCTGCTAGATTGCCCTGTTGGGACGTGCACTGCGGGGCGCGCGAAGGATGAGGAGACGCGAATGGCCTTGCGGCCCGGCGCAATTGTTGGTGGCTACCGAGTGATCAAGATTCTCGGCGCCGGTGGTATGGGCACCGTCTACCTCGCACAGAACCCCAGCCTGCCACGCCGGGACGCGCTCAAGGTGCTCAGCGGTGACCTGTCCACCGATCCCGAGTTCCGTGGGCGGTTCGAGCGGGAAGCCAATCTCGCTGCCGGCCTGGACCATCCCAATATCGTCGCGGTGTACAACCGCGGCGATGAGGACGGTCAGCTGTGGATCGCGATGCAGTACGTCGACGGCACGGATGCCTCCGCCGAGGTGGCCAAGGGCCCAGCGGCCATGCCACCGCGGCGCGCCCTGCGCATCATCGGTGAGGTCGGCAAGGGCCTCGACTACGCACACCGCCGGGGCCTGCTCCACCGCGACATCAAGCCGGCCAACTTCATGATCGCCGCAGCCGAGGACGACGACGAGGAACGCGTCCTGCTGACCGACTTCGGCGTCGCCAAGTCCGCCGACGATGGCCAAGACCTCACCGCCACCGGCAATTTCATGGCCACCGTCGCCTACGCGCCGCCCGAGCAGTTGATGGGCAGCAAGCTCGACCACCGCGCCGACATCTACAGCCTCGGCTGCTCGCTGTACAAGCTGCTCACCGGCCAGAACCCGTACCCCGCCACGGTGCCGGCCATGGTCATGATGGGCCATCTCCACGAACCCCCACCCCGGGTCACGGCGGTGCGCCCCGACCTCCCGCCCGCGATCGATCACGTGATCGCCAAGGTGATGGCCAAGGACCCGAGCCACCGCTACAACACCTGCCGCGAGTTCATCCAGGACGCCCACAACGCCCTCTTCGGCGCCCCCATGCAAGCCCCCGCGGCCCAGGGCTTCCACACCTCCCCCAGCACTCCGATCGCCAGCCCCATCACCGCCGCCACCGACGTCGTCTCCCCCCAATGGGGAACCGACCCCGGCCGCGCCATCGTCGGCTACCCGCCCCAGCCCGGAGGCGTCTCCGAAAGCGACATCCTCACCGCCCGCAACCCCAAGCCCTACCGCCCCAAGCGCGGCCGAAAAGTGCTGCTGACCAGCCTGATTGCGCTGGTTGTCGCGGCATTGGTTGGCACTGGCGTCTTCGTGCTGACCAGGCCCGACGGTGGAACCACCGGGGGCGACCCGATGGCACAGGTTCGTGCCGACCACCCTGAGTTCAGCGGAAAAACCATCACCGCCTACAACTTCGGCAATTCCACCCTCTCCGTGGTCCTCAACCCGAGTGACCAGTGGAAGTTCCTGCGCGACTTGGACTTCGACTACAACTCCGAGTTCAAAGCTGTCGGCAGCGAGAAGTCACCTCGCGCTTTGTCGGTCGGGGACTACAGCGTCAAGAGCAACACCGACGTCGTGATCGTGCTCCGCACAGACAGTCAAGCCGGCAATGGCGGATTTCGCGGACTGCCGTACTCGCTGACCAGCGGAAGTTCCAAGGTCGTCGTTATCGACGATCCGTCGACAGTCCAGGCCTTCCAGGTCTGGAGCGATCAATCACAAGGAATTCTCACCGAGAAGATGGTTCCCGCCATTTCGAAGGCGCTAAAGTAGAAAGTGGTGTTAACCGATGCCCGGCCAATCGTCATGGATAAGTGCAAAACTGCGCGCCGCATTGGCCATCGGATTACTTACCGTTAGCGCTGGATGTGGATCAGATCTCCGCGGAACGGCGGTACCCGGCGCCACGGAAGTCGACGCTGCCCTACTCCGCACTGGACCGTTCCAGACCGAACCCGTTTCCTATGAACTGAAGCCAGACATCAGAGGGCCAGAGAGAATTAGACTGATAGAAGGTCGACGGCTTCTGAACTTCCTCATCCACCCAATGGACATCGATTCAGATTTGATAGTCCCGAGCAAGACTCATATTTTCGGCGACCAAGATTCAGTTCCCAACGTTGGCGGATTGAATGACGAACAGACGAAGATCTTCAAAGACAGCCCCGAATTTGTAACGGGCGTCGCCGCCGGCCAATCAAACGGCAGCGTGCGCAGCCCCAAAACGATTGAAATCGCAATCCTCAGATTCATCTCCGAAAGCAAGAGCTCCGAAGTAGCTTCCGAGCTCGACCGGATTGCGATGGCGTCCACGCCACGGCACCGCATAGATATTCCCGGGCACCCCACTGCGAGATCGTCCTCGATCGACAACAAATCGATCGACTCTTGGCGACCACACGGTACTTATCTCGTCATGGTCAGCGTCAAGAACGCTGCGCAAGGCATCGATCAACTCACAGCATCGGCCAAGAAGGCCCTCGAAATGCAAACTCGGTCTATCGATAAGCAGAGCCCTGTCCCCTTGGACGACGTGCTCGACCAGCCTCTCGATCCCGAGAATATAGTGCGGCGCACTATGGACCATGACCCGCGCGATTCCTCCAGCTCAGAAGAAGACTACGGAATCTTCCAGAGCTCTGGAATGTTGCATTTCGAACGCAACCCGGTCGAGGCCCGTAGAAAATTCGAGGAAACCGGCGTCGACCTGATCGGCCGTCGTGCGAGTACGGTATATCGGACGAAGGATCTCGCGTCAGCCTTCCTATTGCAAACCTTCCTGGCCCGACAGGGAAAGGATGACGTTACCCTCGCGCCACCGCCGGGTATTGCAGATGCGCAATGCTTGCGCCTGGATCCCAGGGATCCCAGCAGGAACTATGACCTCATGTGCGCGGTAGTTTTCGATAGGTATGTCGCTGTCGTGACGGAATCCTCAACCAACACTACGGCCCAAGTCGATCATTCATTGCAGGAACGAACCGCCGCCCAGTACGCCATTCTAAAGAAATGCGGGTGACGAAATTGCGAAGAACCTTCGCCGTGACATTGGTAGCAGTCGCGGCTCTCCTGACCGGCGGCTGCGGTGATATCGAAGGCTCAACGCCATCGATCGACGTCAGCAAGCTGGATTCTGGCAACTACCCTACGCGACCAATTGATGCCACTCGAACCTCTCGATCGGGCTCAATTCAGGAATCGTTGAACATCGCCAACCATACGCCGATACCACTTGAGTACGACAATCGATACACATACGGATCGATCTTCGGATACAGGCAGCACGTTACCCCAGAAGAACCGCCATTCTTCGAGTACACCGGAATCAAGGAGAAGAGTTTCACCAGCGAAATACCAGGACTAGTTGCCGGATGGCGCTCATTTGGACAACGGCGTCCTTGGCCCAGCCTAGGGAGCTACCTGGAGACGTATACTCTCCGATTCGAAACGTCCGATCACGCCAGGGGGGCGGCGCAAACCCTTGTCACTCGCACACCCGGCGACCCTTACTCGATCACGGGCTACCCAGAGGCTCTGACAAAGATCACGCCTCAGGATCCACTTGGAGGCGCAAAGTTGCGCACCTGGCTCGTGCAGGGCGACATCTTGATCTACATGCAAATCAGCGATCCAGTGAGTCGGCCAGCCGACTATTTAGCATATTCGAGCGTCCCGAAGAAATATTTCGACAAGCAGATCGAGTTGTTGTCAAGCTATCGGCGAACTCCATTGTATGATATTGCTGCACTCCCAATCGATGTCGACGGAATGCTGAGCAGAACACTCCCCAGGGAAGGAAACGATGGCGACTCGGTAGTTTATCCAGCGCGCGCGGTCGTTTCGCGCACCAAACTTCCCGCAGCGACCAAGAGCGCCTTCGATGACGCGGGAGTGGACTACGTAGCGAACGGCAACACCTTAGTCTACCGCGCCCGCGATCACAAGGCCGCTGAACGACTTTCAGCCGCGTTCAGCAATGGAGCGCAAGATCTCACCGGACTAAAGCCAGCAGATCCGCCTCCAAATCTACCCACGGCAGTCTGCTATGAAGTCGACACAGCGGATCAGACATACAGCAATTTGACGCCACAGTGCCGAATTGTGGTCGATAGATACGTCGCAAGGATTACCGGCGCTAATCTACAAGATGCTTATCAACGGACGGCGGCTCAATACAAGCTGCTCGCGGGCTGACACGAATCCCACATAGAGAAGGCGGGTTCGAACTTCCGTCCGAACCCGCCTCTCGAAGAACCTGACGATCAGCCCTCGAGCATCCTGGCGAGTGCGACGTCGGTGGCCTTCATGTTATCGGCACCGGACAGCGTGGTCGCACCAATCTTCTGAAGACTTGCGTTCAGCGCCATCGACTGCTGCTGCCACTTCGTCTGCATAATCGTGAAGGCCGTCGAGCCCTCGCCTTCCGACCAGTTCTCCTCGATGAAGCGCTGGAACTCGTTCTCGTAATCCTGCAGCGCGGTGGTGATGCTCTGCGCTTGAGTCTGGAGCCCCGAGCCCGCGTCGTTGATCGCGGCGAAGTCGTACCTAATTGCACCAATGTCAGCCATTGCGAAACCTTTCGATTCTTGCGAAGTTGAATTCGACGATCAGGACATGTTCAGTTGCGGATCGCTGCTCTTGACGATCTGAGCGGCGTTGTCGACTTCCGCGTCGGTGATCTTCCCGGCGATCGACGCCACCGTGTCGGATGCGGTGTACAGAGCTTCGTTGAGGTTCTTGGCGTTCTGCAGGTACTCCTGCATCGACGACTGGAACGCCTTGCCCGCAGCACCCTGGAACGCCGGGCTGTTCACGTCGTTGGTATGACCCTCCGCGCGGGTAATCATCCCCTGAATATCGTCGTGCTTCGTCTTCATCCTGTCGGCGAAAACCCGGATCTCTTCAGGAGTTGCGTTAAAACCCATCTTCTGGCTCCTTCGTGGTCAACGGTGGACCAGACCCCCCTGCTGGCGATCTGAGCCCTTCACTTGGTTGGACGCACCATCGGTGCGTTCGGTTCCATCATCTTCGGAGAAAATTTCCGAAACCTACTGCGAGATCGACACTGATCGCATCACTTCCTCGCACGCAGTACTGACAGTCCCCCATCCTCCCGATCCGTGCTGGCAACCGACGTTGGTCTGGACGCCATGGTCGAGCAGGACGTACCACCTGACGACGGAACCGTCGCCAGGAAGCTCTTGGTAGCCGATCCCCCGGCGCCCAGCGAACACCACGTCGCGTTCGGGTGTACCGAACCGGCCTGGTTCGGCGCGAGCGATCCGCGCAGTGATGTCCCTTAGCACTTCATCATATCCAGCCTGGTCTGCAACAGTGTTGTACGTCACAGTAATTCGGCCGGGGGTGGCTGTCTGCGGAACGAGCGCAGCTCGCTCCGGGTTCTCGCCGGCGATGGTCCGCCAGCCCGCTGGAATGTCGAAGGCGACGCGGCCCATCGTGTGGCGGCGTGGCGCATCGGCAGGCGGGGTTGTCGATGGTTGCGCCGGAGTCGATGCCGCGGGCGTCCGGGTCGCGGGTGCGCTCGGGTCGGCGGGCGCGGTGGAACCTGCCGCTGTGGCCGCATCCGCACCGCTGCCCCTCGTGGTCGCCACTGCGACGACACCGGCCGTGATCACCGTTAGCAGTACCGCCACTGCCGCAACGATTTTGGCCGTTGCGACACGGGGTGACGGTGCTGTGGCGGCGGCGCGCTCGCGCAGGGTGCCGACCCACTCGGCGTTCTCGGCCGGGATCGGGCGCGTCCGCTGGTCGGTGAGACTGGATTGCGGCAGCAGCAGTGCCGTCAGTGCCAGCGGGTGCACCAGCGGCGTGGGCTGTGTGGTCCACGTCTGTGCGGCGAAGTCACGCAGGCGCTCCAGCAATGGCTCGTCATGCGGTCCGACGATGAGCACCGATGTCGGCCGGGAGCCGTCGACTACCTGTTTGATCATCTCCGTCAGGCGTTCGACCGCGACGTCGTTCCATTCGCCTGCGCCCAGGGTCGGTTCGTGCTCGCAGGCCGCGACCACGATCTGGTCTCGGGATCGATCGACCGCACTGACGGTGACATCCAGCGGCTCGATCTCCACGACAACCACGAGTTCCGAGGTCGCGAGGGACTGCCGCAGTCTGGCGACACGGACGGCGATCGACTCGAGGAGTACCGAGCCGGAGTACCTGCCGAAAGAATGCCCGAGGGCCGACCGTCGCACAGCCGACCACGAACTGGGGTGTGCGACACCGATTGTCGCGCCCGATGCGGACGGAGCCAAGCCGGCGATCACCTCGTCGGCTACTGCGTTCATGGCCGCGGCTGTCGGCATCGGGTTCGGTTCGAACCCGATCCACGCCGAGTCGGCCAGCGCCAGCGCCGACACCGACGGCTGCGTCGGTCCGACCGGCGCGCCGACCACGATCCCGTCCGGGACGGGCATCACCGTGGGGACGACATCCACGTGCCGGGCAGCGGTGCGCGCCAAGATGCGCGCATCGCTGACCACGACGTCGATGTCGGTCACAAAGCCGGCGACCATGCCAACTGCACCAGATCGATCGCGTTCCTCGTGACCAAGGTGCCTCGGCCGGGCGGCATCGCGCTGGCGCGCACGGTGCCGAACAGCTGACCTTCGTCCCGGCTACCGCTCATCACGAGACCGATGCACCCGACATCGCGCATCCGAGATACGACAGGCTCGTAGAGCGCCCGGGACGCACCGCCGGAACGGCGCGCGATGATCAGGTGGAAGCCGATGTCCTTGGCGTGCGGGATGAACTCGACCAGCGGCGAGAGCGGGTTGCCCGACGTGGTGACCACCAAGTCGTAGTCGTCGATGATCAGATACAGCTCCGGGCCCGTCCACCAGGAACGAGCACGCAGCTCCTGCTGGGTGATATTGGCCCCTGGCATCCGGGACTTCAGGATCCCGACAACCTGCTGGATGAACGGTGTGAGCACCTCCGACGAGGGCGCGTAGCCGGCGAGGTGATTGGTTTCGATGGTGCCCAACAGAGTTCGCCGGTAGTCGCCGAGGATGACCTTGGCCTGCGCCGGGGTATTCGACTCGACGATGCCCTGCACGATTCCCCTGAGCAGTGCCGTCTTGCCGCACTCACTGTCACCGAAGACCAGGAAGTGCGGCGTATCGGCCAGGTTGAGCATGACCGGTGCCAGCTCCGACTCGTTGACGCCGATAGGCACCTGCATGTTCGGCCGCGACCGGTCGAGCTCGGCAGGCCAGTTGCGCATCGCGCGCAGCAGATCTGCACGGTCCAGCTGGTCCGGCAGCGTCCGGGTGCCGGGCGCGGGGCGACCAGGAGTGCGCTGCGCGATCAGTTCGACCGCGTTGGCGACACCGACACTCAGGTCGAGCGGATCGGAGCTGCCGTCGACACGTGGCAGTGCCATCAGCATGTGCAGAGCATCCGGCGTGATACCGCGACCCGGACGGCCCTGTGGCACAAGTGAGGCGAACTTGCGGCCGATGTCGGAGTCCATCGGGTCACCGAGGCGGAGTTCGATGCGCGTGGCGATCTGGTCCTTCAGGGCTGGGCGCGCTTCCATCCACCGGGACAGTGCGATGACGACGTGGACGCCGTAGGAGAGTCCTTGCAGGGCAAGGTTGGTGATCTGCTGCTCGAGTGCCTCGTAGTCCTGGCGGATCGTGCCGAAGCCGTCGATGACGAGGAAGGCGTCGCCGTAGGGGTCGGCGTGGGCGCCTGCCGCGGCGGGGCTGCTGTTGGGGTCCATCGCACGCAGGCGGCGGTACTCCACCATGGACTCGATGCCCAGCTGGTGGAAGCGCTGTTCGCGCTGACGGACCAGGGTGCTCATCTCGGCGACCGTGCGCCGGACCTTGTCCGGGTCCAACCGGTTGGCGACCGAGCCGACGTGCGGCAGACCTTCCAGGCTGGACAGGGTGCCACCACCGAAGTCGAGGCAGTAGAACTGCACCTGCTCGGCGGTGTGGGTCATCGACATGGCCATCACCAGGGAGCGCAGTGCCGTCGACTTGCCCGACTGCGGGCCACCGACGATCGCCACATGGCCGCGCGAACCCGAGAGGTCCAGCATCATCGGGTCGCGGCGCTGGTCGTACGGCCGGTCGACGATGCCGATCGGTGCGCGCAGGGTAGCGGCGGCGGAGTACTCGCCCGTGATGATCGAGCGCGGGATCAGCTGGTCCAAAGTCGGGGCCTCGTCGAGTGGCGGCAGCCAGATCTCGTGGGCGGGGCGGCCGTGGCCGGTGATGCGGGAGACCAGCATGTTCAGGTTCGACATCTGGTCGCCGTCGTCGCTGGGGGACTCGGGCTCGTAGGTCGATTCGACCGGGACCGGGACGCGGTCGGCGGTGCGGAAGCCGACGTGGTTGGCGCTGAACGGGCGGGCGTTGACGTCGATTTCGCCGCCGACGATGCCTGCGCTGGTGACCTCGCGCTGGGGGCCGCCGCCGACGTAGGGGCCGGAGACGTAGGAGGCCTGGAAGCGCTGAATCTCGCCGGAGTCGG
This sequence comes from Nocardia sp. NPDC055029, assembly GCF_053608525.1. NCBI lineage: Bacteria > Bacillati > Actinomycetota > Actinomycetes > Mycobacteriales > Nocardiaceae > Nocardia > Nocardia sp. NPDC055029. Next base: position 287,475 of record NZ_JBSGVQ010000001.1, on the reverse strand, counting down.
CCTTGAGGTAGCCGCCGCCGGGGGAGTTCGGGAGGTTGTAGGCGTCGGGGACGCCGAGGACCTGGCGGGACTCGTTGGCGGAGAAGGTCTTCAGGCCGATGCGGTAGGACAGGTGGGATTCGAGGCCCTTGAGCTTGCCCTCTTCCAGGCGCTGCGAGGCGAGCAGGAGGTGGACGTGCAGCGAGCGGCCGAGGCGGCCGATCATCACGAACAGTTCGGCGAAATCGGGGTGCTGGGTGAGGAGTTCGGAGAACTCGTCGAGCACGACGAACAGCGCGGGGAGCGGGTCGAGGTCGGCGCCGGCGGCGCGGGCCTTCTCGTATTCGGAGACGTTGGCGAAATTGCCTGCCTGGCGCAGGACTTCCTGGCGGCGGTTCATCTCGCCTGCCAGCGCGTCCTTCATACGGTCGACGAGGTCGGCCTCGTCTTCGAGGTTGGTGATGACCGCGGCGACGTGCGGGACGCCGTCGAGGCCGAGGAAGGTCGCACCACCCTTGAAGTCGACCAGGACCAGGTTGAGCTGGTCGGGCGAGTGGGTGGCGAGCAGGCTGAGCACGAGGGTGCGCAGGAACTCGGATTTACCGGAACCGGTTGCGCCGATGCACAGGCCGTGCGGGCCCATGCCGTTCTCGGCGGCTTCCTTGATGTCGAGTTCGACCGGGTTGCCGTCGGCACCGACACCGAACGCGACGCGCAGTCGTTCGCGACCGTAGCGCGGACGCCAGGCACTGGCGGGGTTGAAGTTGCCGATGTCGCCGAGGCTCATCAGCTGCGACCAGGTGGAGATGGTCTCGTTGTCGTCGGTCTCGACATCGCTGCTGCGCTGGGTGGCGGCGCGGTAGGGGGCCAGGCGGCGGGCGGCCTGCTGGGCCTGCTCGGCGCTGACGCGGTCGATGGTGGCGAAGCGTTCCTGGTTGCCCGTGGCGCCGCGGCCGAGGCATTCGCCGTCCTCGACGACCATCTTGATGCCGCGCGAAACAGCAAGGCGGGGTGCGTAATTGCACAGGTCGATGATGGTGACGCCCTCGAAGCCGGATTCGCGGAGCTGATCGTCCTCGGCTTCGAGCAGGCCGCCGTCGACGACGATCACGACGTGCACCAGGTTCGGGTTGTTCGGCTGGTTACGCGAGTAGCGCACGCGGTTGCCGAGCAGCGGGTGCAGGCTGCTCAGCGCTTCGCGGATGGAGCCGTAGAACATGCGCTGGGTGCCGATGCCGTCGGAGACCTCGGGGTGCTGGGTGTGCGGGAGCCACTTGGTCCACTCCCACTCGCGCGCGGTGTCGGGGCCGCAGACAACGGCGACGAGCACCTGGTCGGGGGCCTGGAACATGCACAGCTGCAACAGCATCGCGCGGGTCATGTCGCGTGCCTGGGCGCGGTCGCCGTCGAGGGCGATGGTGCCGAAACCCTTCACCGCGATGGCGGTGGGCAGGTCGGGAACCGTCGAATGCGCGCGGACGAAGCGGCGCAGCGAGACGGCGGCGATCGGTTCCAGTTCCTCGACCGGGCCGGTCTCGGGGGCGACCAGCCGGGTGGCCAGGCGCTGACCGCCGAGACCGATGCGGGCGTGGCAGAAGTCCTTGTCGCCGGAGCGGCGCTCCCACATGCGGCTGGTGCCCGCGAGCATCCAGATCAGGCCGGGCTCGGGGTGGCTCCACTCGACGGCGGCGCGTTGCTGTTTGGCGGTTTCGTCGACATCTTTGCGGACCTGGTCGAGGTAGCGCAGGTAGTCCTTGCGGTCCTCGTTGGCCTCGGCGGCCTTGGCGCCCTTGCCGCTTCCCTGGCCGAACATGGTGACCATCGACATGATCATCATCAGCGGGAACATCATCGACATCGGGTTGCGCATCATGTCGCCACCCTGCGTGAACATCAGCGCCATCATGCCGACCATGCCGACCACCATGACGACGGGCATCAGCTTCATCAGCAGGTTGCCCGGGGTGATCCGGGGGATCTCGGGCGGCGGCTGCAGCGTGACCTCGCCACCTGGCGTGCGCGGCATTTCGCGCCGCGCACGGCGCTGGAACCTGACTGTGCTCATGGTCGAAGACTCCCCCTGCTTGACTACTCGCTGCCTGTCCTCGCGACGGGCTCAGTGTAGAGGTCGCGGCCGACATGTCGTATGGTTCGTCAGGCATTCTGCTGTCCGAACGGTGAGTTCCGCAAACTGTCGATCGTCTGAGCGGTCGAGCGGAAACACGAGGTAGAGACGGAGTTGGGGGAGTTTTGACGCACGCGCGACTCGATCATCTTGAAGAGGATTCCGCGCGCGGCATCGTTCGCGCACCGGACCTGGCCCGGGTGACGATTCTGGCCAAGCACACGCAGGTCGACATGGCGATTCCGGTCGATGTGCCGGTCGCGCTCGTCATTCCGAGCGTGGTCGACATGGTCGCTCAGCACAGCCGGTCCAATGATTTCGACAACGACGGCGAGCGCTACGAGCCCGCCGAATGGGTGCTCGCCCGGATCGGCCACCCCCCGTTCTCGAACTCCCTCAGCCTCGGTGAGCACGGCGTCCGTGACGGCGAACTCCTCATGCTGGAGAGCGCCTCGCACACCGCGCCGACGCCGCTGTTCGACGACATCATGTACAACGTCGCGATCGCCGACGCCGAGCACTACCGGAGCTGGACGCCGAAGACGGCGCGCATCACCGGTTCTGTGCTCGCCGCGATCACGATGCTGGTCGGCTGCTTCGGCCTGCTCGCCGCGCCGGACGCGTTGCCGTTCTGGGTGACCGGCTCGCTCGCGCTGTTCGTCGCCATCCTGTGTGTCGTCGCGGGCACGGTGCTCAGCCGCATGTACGGCGACACCTCCGCCGCGCTGGTCCTCGGCGGCTGCGCGCTGCCGACCGCGTTCACCGGCGGGATGCTGCTGGTCCCCGACCATTACGGCTGGGCCCATCTGCTGCTCGGTTCGACGCTGTTCGGCGCGACCGCGGTGCTGGCCTGGCGCGTCACCGGCGTCGGTCTCGCCCTGTTCATCGGCGCCGCAACGGTATCGGTGTTCGTCATTCCCGCGGCGATCGTCGGGTTGCTCACCGATCAGCCGGTCAAGGCCATCGGCGCGGTCGTCGCCGCGGTCGCGCTGGCCGGGCTGTCGCTGTCGCCGCGCGTGTCCATGCTGCTGGCGAAGCTGCCGCTGCCACCGGTGCCCTCCCCCGGCACCCCGATCGACCCGACCGAGGACGACCCGGACGACCACCGCGCCCTGCCGACCCTCGACGCGCTGCGCGCCAGGTCGGAGCGGGCCCGCAACTACCTCGCCGGCCTGGTCACCGCGACCACGCTGGTCACCGTCGTCGGCGCGCTGCTCGCGATCGACGCCGGCGCCGACGACGCCTACTGGCCCGGTATCGCGCTCGCGCTGGTCTGCGCGGCCGTGCTGATGTTCCGCAGCCGCACCTACGCGGGCGCCGAGCAGGCGATCGTGCTGATCGCGGGCGGCGCGGCGATCGTGCTGATCATGCTGATCGGCGTCTCGCTCGAAATGCGCCAGCCGCTGGTCGTTTTCGGTGCCGCGCTGGCCATCCTGATCGCCGCGCTGGTGATCGGCCTGATCGTGCCGAACCAGTCGGCGACACCGCCGATGCGCCGGGCCGTCGAACTGCTCGAGTACGCGTTCGTCGCCGCGGTGCTGCCGCTGGTGTTCTGGGTCGCCGAGCTCTACTCCCTCGTCCGCGGGCTGTGAACGCGAGCCTGCGCCTCGCGGCGGCGGCCGTGGCGCTCGGTGTCGGCGCGTCGTTCGGGCTCGGGGCCGCACCGGCTTCGGCCGAGCGTCCGCCCGCGGCCGATCCAGCGAACCTGCCCGCCGGTGATCCGGCCGCGCCGCCCGAGAAAACCGAAGTCGGGTCGAACGCGGTGTGCACCACCGTGGCGACCGGCGGCGACGGCGCCGCCGTGCCGGATGCGCAACGCTCGCTCGATCTGACCCGTGCCTGGGAGTTCTCCCGCGGCGCAGGCCAATTGATCGCGGTGATCGACACCGGGGTGAGCAGGCACGACCGGCTGCCCGACATGATCGCCGGCGGTGACTACGTCGCCAATTCCGGTGACGGCGCCGAGGATTGCGATGCGCACGGCACCTTCGTGGCCGGGTTGATCGCGGCGACGCAGATCCCCGGACAGGGTTTCGCCGGGGTCGCGCCCGAGGCACGCATCCTCACCATCCGGCAGACCAGCAAGATGTATCAGAAGGAGGGGGCCAACCGGAACAAGGCTCCCGAGGAGATGCCCGACGGCTACGGCAACCTGAACACCATGGCCTCGGCCATCCGGCGCGCCGCCGATATGGGCGCGAGCGTCATCAATGTCTCCGAGGTGTGGTGCGGCACCAACAAGGGCGTCAACGACAGTGCCGTCGGGGCGGCGTTGCAGTACGCGGTCGAGGTGAAGAACGCGGTTCCTGTTGTCGCCGCGGGTAATTCGGATACCTGCAAGACCGCGAACACCGTGATCGACCCGCTCGAACCGAACGCGGACCCGTGGACGAAGACCGCGATGATGGTCAGCCCGGCCCGCTGGGACGACTATGTGCTCGCCGTCGGCTCGATCGACGCGAACGGCGCGCCGTCGAAGTTCACGGTCGCCGGACCGTGGCTCAGTGTCGCGGCGCCAGGCGAGAACATGACCTCACTGAGCCCGCGTGGCGCCGGGACCGCGACCGGGACGGTCAATCAGCAGGGCGCGACCGCCGCGATCAGCGGAACCAGTTTCGCGACGCCGCTGGTGTCCGGGGTGGTCGCGCTTGTCCGCGCGCGTTTCCCCGAACTCAGCGCCAAAGAGGTGATGAAGCGGGTCCAGGCGACAGCGCACGCGCCTGCCGAGGGCTGGAATCAGTACATCGGCTACGGCAGCGTAGATCCGATCGCCGCGCTCACCGCCGAGGTCACCGGATCGCTGCCGCCGAAGCGGCCGTCGCCTTCCAAGCAGGTGCAGCTCGCGGTGCCCGCACCGGCGCCCGTTCCGGACAACACCGCCCGGAATGTGGGGTTGATCGGCGCGGGCACCGTCGGCCTGCTGTTCGTGCTCGGCATGCTCGCGTCCTACCCGATCCGCCGCCGGTTCGGAGTACGCGAAGACACCTGAGTTCGCGGGGCGGCGGACGCGGTACCGTCCTCGGGTACACACCCGTCGAACCAGGTAGCCGCATGGATCCGTTGACCACTGACCGCCCGCCGACCCACAGGCAGCGGTGGGAACGCGCGACCAATCTGCCGCTGATGGTGCTGGCCGTGCTGTTCCTGCTGCTGTACGCCTGGCGGGTGCTCGACACCGATGCCTCGCCGACGCTGGATTCCGGTCTGCTGTGGGCCGATATCGGCATCTGGGCGGTCTTCGCGGTGGACTTCGCGGTCCGGCTGCGCTTGTCCACGAATCGCGCGCGGTTCGTCCGCAAGCATCCGCTGGACCTGCTCGTCGTGTTGGTGCCGCCGTTTCGCCCGCTGCGTCTGGTGCGCGCCGCGCTGCTGCTGCTCGACACCCTCAACCGGGCGACGAAACCACGTACGCGGCTGGTCACTTTCGTCGCCACCAGTTCGCTGCTGATCCTGCTGCTGTCGAGCCTGGCGTTCTTCGACGCCGAGTACGGCGCACCCGAGAGCAAGATCAAGACCTTCGGCGATGCCCTGTGGTGGTCGGCGGTCTCGGTGACGACCGTCGGCTACGGCGACGTCTACCCGGTGACCACCGAGGGCAGGCTGGTGTCGCTGGTTTTGATGACCCTCGGCATCGGCCTGATCTCGTTCGCCATCGGCACGATGACCAGCTGGGTCGTCGAACAGCTCAAGACGGTCGACGACACGGCCGATCGCGCCGAGCGGACCCTCGCCGAACTGGTCGCCGAGGTCCGCTCGCTGCGCACCGAGGTGGCCGAACTCCGCGAGCGGTCGCAGGCTCCGCCCGGCTAGTTGGCGGCGGGGTTGACCGTCGCGACCGGCTGCTTGGCCGGCGACGGGTCGGGCGCGATGCCGTCGTGCGCGACCATGGCGTCCTCGCGGCCGAGGCTCGGACCACCCGCGAGCAGACCGACGATCGGCCACGGCGCTGGTTCGGCCTTCACCTTCTCCAGCCCGAGTGCCTTGGCCGCGTCGGCGTTCTTGATGCCGAAACGGACGCCGGTGTCGGCGATGTAGAACAGGCTGTCCTTGCGACGGCTGTCGGGTTCGATCCCGGTGGTCTGGACGTAGGCGCCGGTGGCGGGCGGGATGTAGACGGAGTCGGCGTTGGCCTTGGACCCGTCGGCCTGGGCCAGGTTGACCAGCTTGGCATTGTCCGGGATGGGCAGCGCGATACCGGTGAGCACGGAGAGTTCGGCGCGGGCGGTGCCGTCGGCGTTGTCGGTGGCGCCCGCGATCGGCTTCCAGGTCAGGCAGCTGACGGGCTGGTCCTTGGCGGTCACCAGGGTCGGCCGGTCCTTCGGGTACGACCCCACCTTCAGCGCGCTCGAGACGTTCGCGTAGGTGTGCTCGGTCGACTGGATGGTCGTTCCAGTCATGTTGGTGTTGTACGAGTTCCGGATGATCTGCGCGGTCAGCGCGGTGACCGGCTGGAGTCCGTCCTGCAACACCACATAGTCCTGGTTCGCCGAGTTGAACACCTGGACGACGTCACCGATCTTGTGCCCGCTGACGCTGTAGGACGGGGTGCCGCCGGGGTTGTCGATGGTCGGCGAGATGATCGGCAGCACTTCGGGGATCGCGTTGAGCAGGCCCTCACCGATCGGTCGCGGTGTCTCGCCGACGATTCCGAGTGCCTTGGTGACGGCGGGATCGGTCAGGTTCACCCTGGCGCGTTTGCCCTCGTAGACAAGGTATGCGGAGTCCTTGCCCTGCACCAGCAGCGCCTTGCTGACGTCCAGCACCGAAGCCTTCGAGCCGAGATCGGGCGAACCGGCCAGGACCGAGGTGGTCAGGTCCTTGCTGCCGTCGGCCTTGAGCTGGTCGCATACCGACCACTGCCTGCCCTTGCCGTCCTTGTCGTACATGATCGACGACGGCGCACCCGGGATACCGATCAGCTGACCGCGCGGCTTCTTGCCGAGCTCGGATTCCTTGACGATCACGGCCTTCGACGCCTCACCGGCGGCGAGCCGGGCCGAGGCCAGGTTGAGCGCGGGGTGCACGACGTTCTCGATGACGACATAGACGCCGCCGGATTCCTTGCCGATCAGGATCTTGCTGTCGCCGATCTTGTCCTGCGGACGCAACAGCGCGAGGATGCCGCAACCGGCAAGGACGACCAGGCCGAGCACCAAACCGACCGCGTACGCACGGGTCTGGGCACGCATCGGATCGTGCAGCATGCGCACGTCCCGGCGCACCAGGGCGTGCTCCATCCGCCGCACCAGGAAGCGGTAACCGCTGACCTGCCAGCGTGTAGTGGGTTTTGAAGGCATGGTTCCTCCCCCGAACAGTGCTCTCGTCCGGGCAACACAGTACAGTTCCCGGCAGCACTTGTTCACATTCGGGGGAGGAACCAATGGCCGAGTTCACTGGTGCGGGTCCGCGTCCACTGTTCGGTCGCATCACGTTGCCGCACCTGCTCATCGCGCAGGTGCTCGGCTTGACCGCAGGACTCCTCACGCTGGTGTGCGGCCTCGGTCCCTTCCCCGCGCTCGGCATCGCCGTCGTCGTCGCGCTGGTGCCGCTGATCCCGATCGGCAAGCGGACTCTCCTCGACTGGCTGAGCACCATCCGCCGCTATACGAGCAAGCGCGACTACACCCTCGGCGACACCGTCGACTTCCGTGACACCGACGGCCGTTCGCTCGGCCTGTATTGGGACGGCAGTCGCGTGGTCACCGTGGTCGAGGTGCTGCCGCCCAAGGGCGGGCTGACCAGGATCGCCCGCAACGCCGTGCACGCCTCCCACCTGCTCCCCCTGCCCGAGCTGGCCGCCTGCCTCAACCAGCACGACATCCTGCTCAGCGGCATCGATATCATCAGCCACGGCCACCGCAGCCGCTCCGGCACGCCCGCGGGCGCGATCTACGAATCGCTGCTCGGCCCGTTGCCCGCCACCGCGCATCGCACGGTCTGGCTCGCGATCAGCTTCGACGCGGTGGCCTGCCCCGATGCGACGGCCCGGCGCGGCGGCGGCACCGACGGCGCTTCGCGCGCGGTCACCATCGCGACTCAGCGCATCATGCGCACGCTCGAGGACGCCGACTGCAGCGCCCGTATTCTCACCGCGCCCGAAATCCGCAAGGCCGTGCAGCAGATCACCGCGGGCCTCGATCCCCGCACGCTCACCCAGCGGTGGAAGTACGCCGAGATCGGCAACACGGTCAATATCGGCGGCGCGGTCGACCCCAAGCAGCTCGGTTCGGATCTGCTCGCGCAGCTGTGGGTCGCGCCCTCGCGCGGCACCACCGTCGCCGTGCGGCTGCGTCCCGGTAGCGACGCCGAATCGGTGAGCGTCGGCGCCGCTTGGCGATTGACCGCCCGTGAGCTGCCGGAGAAGTCGTCGAGCAAGGGCATGGTGTCGATGAACGGCAGGCACCGGGACGCGCTGCTCGCGCATCTGCCGATCGCGGTGCCCGGCGTGGACGACACCGTGCCGACCACCGAGTATCCGATCGATGTCATCGGGGCGCTGCACTTGCCGTCGGCGGGCTGCGGTCAGCTGCTCGGTTCCGACGACGAGGGCAACGGTGTCGCCGCCAGGATCATCGGTGCCGGTATCTCCTCGGTCTATGTGGCGGGCGAGCTGTATCTGGCCCAGCAGCTGGTGTTCCGCGCGCTCGCGGTCGGCGAGCGGGTGCTCGTGCGGACCGACCGGGCGCAGGCCTGGGAGCAACTGGTGAGCACCGTCGGTAACCCGGAGCGGCTGACGATCGCGGTCGAAACACACCAGTCCGACGCGGGTTTCACCGCCACCGTCGTCGACGGAGTGCTGGCGCCCGCTCCGCACGCCGGTGTCACCACGATCTATCTGACCGGCGATCCCAACGGCTGGCCCGCTTCCCGTCCCGATCTGGAGATCTACCAGCCGGGCGCGATCGGCAACCGGGTGGTGCTGCGGACCGGAACGACCAGGGTCAACCTCACCCTGGTGTCGATCCCGCGTGAGGCGACCTACATCGGCCAGCCGCGCGGTCAGCGCTCGATGGCGAACGCCTGACCGGTCGGCATTTTCGTGCAATTCGCCGCCGTGGAGTCAGAAAACTGACCGGCAGCGACCGGATTGCACGAAAATGCCGTGTCGAGCGACCGGAGGGACTGCTCGCGCGGGCCGCATTAGCAGACAGCTGAGCGCTCAGCCGGGATAAGGGTCCGCGGCTCTGGCAGCGCGTAGAGTCCGCCCCCACCAAGCCAATTGGCCGAGCATCCTGGCACTCGCGTCGATGGCGGCACGGTCGTCGGTCACGCCCTGTGCGTCGAATCGGCGTTTGGCCTGGGCGAAGCTCACCGACTCGCGCACCGAGACCATGTGCAGTTCGGCGACCACCTGCCGCAGCTGTTCGACCGCGCGCAAGCCGCCCGAGAGCCCGCCGTAGGAGACGAAACCGATCGGCTTGGCCCGCCATTCGCGTTTGGCGCTGTCGAGTGCCGTTTTCAGAGACGCCGGGTAGCCGTGGTTGTACTCGGAGGTGACGACCGCGAACGCGTCGGCGGCGGCCAGCCTGGCCCGGAACGCGTCGACCTCGGGTGTCTCGGTGAGGTCGACGGGCAACGCGATGTCGCGCAGGTCGAGCACGCCGACCTCGAATTCCGGCCGCTCGGCGACCATCCCGAGAAACCAGTCGGCCACCACGGGCGCGAACCGCTCGGGGCGGGTACTGGCGACGACGACCTCCAACCGCAGCGGTGTGTCCATCCCCCGAGCTTATCGATGCCGACCAGACCCCCCACCAGCGGCGCACGATGGATCGGGCACGATGGCACAGTCGCACGGAAGGGGCAGACGTGATCATCGGGCGGTGGCAGCTGGTGGAGACGCTCGGCGCGCCGGACACGTGGTCGATGTTGACCGCGGGCACCACCCCGCGGGACTGGGCGTCGTATCAGCGGGCGATTCCGGCCGCGCTGCAACCGCTGATCGTCGCCGCCCACGACTCCGGCGCACCGGTCGAGCGGGTGCTGCCGAAATCCCGGAATCCGTGGTCGGAGATGCGATTGCGGGCCGAGCCCGTGGTGTGGCCGGGGTCGCGCGCGCACGCGGTGAAGGTGTGGGTGGGTGCGCAGGCCCCTGCCGAGGAGCTTCGGGTCGCGCCGTTCCAGATCGACGCGCGCGCCAGGATCTTGTGGTCCCGGCCCGCCGGTCTCGGCCCGCATTTCGGATCTGCTCCGGTCGAATACCGCGGCGCCGAGCCGTTCCAGCGGATCGAGCGCTTCGATCGCGCACTGGATATCGTCGCCGACCTGACGCGTTCCGAGCCGGGCGGCCGGTGGTCCGGGGTGGCGACCGTGCACTCGGCGGCGGGTCCCCGGTCGCTGCTGGTTGCCGCGCGCAACGGAGCGCAGGCGCAGCGGTTTTCCTGGCGTGGCCTGTCGGTGGACGTCACCGACAGCGTTGCCCCGCAACACAAGTCGTTCGAGGCGGCGACCCTCGAGCTGCTCAGGAACACCCAGCCCGGCCTGTATCTGTGCATCCTCGATACCGCGCAGGTCCGCCAGGTTCGGTGGGTCACCGAACCGGTGCCCGGGCTGCGCTGGCGCGGAATCGACGAACGGCTGATCCCGCATCCCGAGGACCGGGCCAAGATCGCCGCCGCTCGCGCGCAGATCCTGGCCGGTGCCGCCAGTGCCGCGCTGACCGGGGTGCGGCTGGCCGCCGAGCCGGATGGGTGGCTCGTCGCGGATATCGAGGTGTCGCCGTTGCCCGCGGGCGACGGCGCGGGGCCTGTCTTCGTGCTCGCTCAGCTACAGGTCACCGCGCCGCCCGCGTGATCAGGGCAGTTCGAAGGGCAGCGATACCCCGGCGTGCACGCGGCAGCGCTCGCAGGTGTCCTCGCTGTCGACCGCGGCGACCGCGCGGCGCATGAGCTCCTTGAACGGGCCGAGGTTCTTCTTGAACTCGGCGAACACGTCCACCGCGTGCACGCCGTCGCCCTCCTCGAGACCCGCGTCCAGGTCGGTGACGAGAGCGACTGCGGCGTAGCACATCTCGAGTTCGCGGGCGAGCACCGCTTCGGGGTGGCCGGTCATGTTGACCAGGTCCCAGCCCTGTCCGGCGAACCAGCGGCTCTCGGCCCTGGTGGAGAAGCGCGGGCCCTGCACGACGACCATCGTGCCCGAGTCCTCGACGCGCAGCTCGGTGGCGATCGCGGACTTCACCGCGGCGGTGCGCAGGTCGTCGCAGTAGGGGTCGGCGAAGGAGACGTGGATGCCGCCGCCGTCGAAGTAGGTCTGCGGGCGGCCCGAGGTCCGGTCGACGAGCTGGTCGGGCACGGCCACGGTGCCGGGACCCCAGTCGGCGCGCAGGCTGCCGACGGCACACGGCGCGAGCACCCGGCGCACGCCGAGCGAGCGCAGTGCCCACATGTTGGCCTGGTACGGCAGGGTGTGCGGCGCGAACTCGTGCTGCTTGCCGTGGCGCGGCAGGAACGCGACGGCACGACCGTCGACCTCGCCGACCGCGACGGGCGCGCTCGGCGCGCCGTACGGTGTGTCGACCTCGACGTGGGTGGCGTCGTTGTCGAAGAAGTCATAGAAACCGCTGCCGCCGATGACGGCGAGGGCGGGCCGGGGAAGCGAACTCATACCGGTGATTCTCCCGTCTGGGCAGGTCGCGCGCATCACCGGGATCGCGCAGACGGCCCTATCTGACAATTCCGGCCGGAAACTGTACCCTAGGGGGGTATCAGCTCGCGCAGGCGAGCATCCCGGCCGGCGAGGAGACCTTCGGTGACTGCACCCACCCCCGACACCGCTACCGGCGGCGAGCACGCGGGCCACGGCCACGGCTACATCACCGCCAAGGACGACTACCTCAAGCGGCTGCGCCGCATCGAGGGCCAGGCCCGCGGCCTGCAGCGGATGGTCGAGGAGGAGAAGTACTGCATCGACATCCTGACGCAGGTCTCCGCGATGACCAAGGCACTGCAGGCGGTCGCGATGGGCCTGCTCGAGGACCACATCTCGCACTGCGTCGTCGACGCGGCGGTGGCCGGTGGACCCGAGGCCGAAGCCAAGATCAAAGAGGCGACCGACGCGATCGCGCGACTGGTCCGCTCCTGACCAGTCGGCCCGATCCTCAGGCGCCCGCGAGTTCGGCTCGCACCGGCTCCCGCCGCGCGACCCGGCCGCTGGGCACCCGGAAGTTCTCGGTGCACTCACTGTGCGCGACCGGCCGCACCGCACGGGTGATGTCCAGATCGGCGAACAGCAGACCTTCCTCCCCCTCGACCAGCGGCGGCGCCAGCTCGAGGCCGCCGGGGCCGAAGATCCGGGAGACGCCACCGCCGCCACGCAACAGGCGGCGACCCGGCAGGCGGGCGTCGACGACTTCCCAGCCCGCGACCGGCACCACGGCGACCGGCGCGATCACATAGGCCGGGCCGTCCATCGCATAGCGGACGCTGGCCGCGGTGTTGAGTTCCGGCCCCCACTCCTTGCCCTCGCCGTAGTACACGGTGAAGCCCGACCACGCGGCGATGTGGATCTGCTCGCGCTCGTCGTGCATCCGGGAGCGCACCGCGGGACGCATGTGGTCGGCCCCGCCGAGGACACCGATCCGGCCGAGTTCGGTGTCACGGACCAGCAGCTTGCTGTCGGCGGCGCCGAAGACGGTGCGCTCCAGCCCGGTCGGCTCCGCCTTGCGGGCAATCGCGATCTCGCCTTTCACGTCGATGAGCGCCTGGGACATGAACACCTCGCGGCCCGCGCGCTCGGCGAAACCGATCGAGACGTGAATGCCCTTGCGACGCGCGGCGTAAGCGAGCGCCCGCAGCTCCGGCCCTTCGGCGGTCAGCGCGTTGGCCAGGTAGCGCGCGATGAACTCCTCGCCCCAGTCGACCGAATTGAGCCACATCCACCACGGGAACCCGGGCAGGAAGGTCTCGGGGAACGCGACCAGCCGCGCACCACCATCGGCGGCCTCGTCGATCAGCTCGATAGCCTGTTCGACTCCGGCGGACAAGTTCAACCACTTCGGCTCGGCTTGCACCGCAGCCACGCGTACCCGACCAAACATCGTGACCCCTGTCGCTCAATCCGTGAAAGGTGTTCGATTCACTCTCTCGCAGATGGAGGCGACATAAACTGTCATAGCGTGCCACTCGACTGACCGTCCGTGCCAAACCGGCGAATCCGCCCGGAAGTCCGGCCTGTTTTCCCGTCTCGAGGCCGGTAGACCCGATTTCTCGAGAGCATCAAGTCGTGTCCCGCACTAAGCATTCCACACGCACGCCGAACCGCGCACCGGTAACAGTGGTCCGAAAAGGGACATCCTCAATTCTGCGCCGTCACAGGCCGGAACAAAGTCGGTAACCGGCGCGGTATTCGCCGGGAGCCATGCCGAATTCCGCATGGAATACGCGATAGAAGTGCCGTTCCGCGGCGAATCCGGCGGCCGCGGCGATCTCCTCGATCGAGCGCATCCGCCCGTCGCACAACAGTTCGCAGGCATATTCGAGTCGCATCCGCAGCAAGCGGCGGGCCGGACTCTCCTCGCCTTCGAACAGGCGGTAAAGGGTGCGGCGGGAAATGGCGAAGCGATGCGCGACCGCGTCGACGGTGAGGTCGGCATCGGCGAACCGGCGCCGCATGAACGCGATGACCCTGGCCCTGGTGAGTTCGGTGGCCGACGGCCCGCGCGGCATCGAACCGGCGGCGAGCGCCAGCGCCGACGCCATCATCCCGACGCCGTGCCTGGCCAGTTCGGCGGCCACCTCGGGGTCGCTGTGCTGCACCCGCGCCAGACCGCGGAAATACGCGCCGACCGCCGATGCCGGATGGTCGGGTCCGAGCGCGATCGCCGAGGGCACCGTGCCGAGCGGGGCGCCGACGGTGTCGAGAGCGGAGACCGGCACCTGCACGACGACCTTGTCGAACTCCTCGTCGATCTCCCAGCGGTAGGGCCTGGCGCTGTCGTAGAACACCATGCTGCCCGCCTCGACGTGCGCGGTCCTGCCGTCCTGCTGCATGACACCGCGCCCGCCCAGGTAGATGCTGGCCAGGATGTAGCGATCCTCGGCCGCGCCGATCAGCCGCGGCGTCCGCCGGACCGTCTGCGCGCCCGCCTGGACCGAGGTGACCAGCAGCCCGTCGAACTCCGTGGCGGCGATCCGGCCGCCGAAGCGCTCGGTGGTGTGTGGCGTCACCGCGAGCGGGATGTAGGTCTCGCTCATCAGCGATTCCCAGCGCTCGATTACGCGGTGAGCAGGCTGATCGAGTCCGGTCCGAACGCTGACCGTCGTCCGTCGATTCAGCACCACCCCGCGCCCTCCCTTGATCGCCAGCCAGCCCGCGTGCGGACAGCATGCCACACAAATTCGGACATATCACCCATGCGCAATCGGCTCACGCGGTGTGGCGGCCTTCTGCGCCGCGACCGGAAACGGGTGCGGTGACCAGCCGGTACTCCCCGGGCGTCATCCCGGTCTCCACCCGGAAAGCACGGAAGAAATGGCGTTCGGAGGCGAAGCCGGAGGCCTGCGCGATCGACGCCGTCGACCGGCCGGCATCGCGGATCAGCAGGACCTGCGCGCACTCGACGCGCATGCGTCGCAGCACCGTACTCAACCCCTCGCCGGTCTCGTCGAACAGCCGGTACAGGCTGCGCCGCGACACCAGGCACGCGCGGGCGATCTCGTCGACGGTCAGGCCCGCGTCGGTACACCGCGCGCGCATGAACGACAGCACCTGCTCCCGCGACAGCGCCTGCGCCGACGCCCCCGACGGGACCGAGCCACCGGCGAGTGTGATCGCCGAGGCCAGTAGCTTCACCCCGTTCGCGGCCAGCACCGCGGCCTGCTCGGGTGCGCTCTGCTGGATACGGGCCAGGTCGCGGAAGAAACCGGTCACGACACCGCCGGGGCTGTCGGCCTGCACGGTCACGGCGGTGGGCAGCGCGCTGCGATCGGCGGGGACGTGTTCGCCGAGCAAGGCCAACGGCACCCTGGCCACGACCTGCGCCCACGAGCCGTCCAGGTCCCAGTGATAGGGCCGGGTGGTGTCGTAGAAGACCATGTCCCCCGGTCGCACCACCGCGATGCGCCCGTCCTGGTGCATCCTGCCGAAACCCGCGGTGAGAATGCTGACGAACAGGAACTCGCCGTCGGTATGGGCGATGCCGCTCTTGGTACGCCGGACGCGCTGGCCACTGGCACCGACAGTCGACAATTCGAAGCCGGGCATGGCGCCGCGCACGATCCACCCGTGGAATGCCTGATCGCGTACGGGGTCGACCGCCAGCGGTACATAGCTTTCCGACAGCGATGCCTCCCACCGCGCGAAGGCCTCGCCCGCCTGCAATTCCGGACCGTCGTTCAGTCGCAGCTCGACGAGAGGCTCCGACGACTCCACGCCACCCACCCCGCTCTCTTGCCCACCGACCAGCAAACCGCGGGCGTCACAATGAATCACCCGTCGCGTGATGTCAGAGCCTGCCAGATTCACGGATGTGTCGCCACCGTACGATTCAGAATGGAATATTTATCGTTCATCAAATATTCAACCGACCCCGGCCTTTGCAGGAGATACGGGCCGGACCATTCGGTCGTGTACGGCCGGTTTGTGATGCTTATCACGCATGCCCGATACGCGTCGTGTCGCGCTCAGAGTGCGACGGACCGCCGCCGGGCAACCATCCGGTATTCCCCCGGCGTCATGCCCGTCGCTTCCCGGAACACGCGATAGAACTGACATGCCTGACTACCTTGTGCAGCTTGCAAAGTCAGCGATCCGGTGACGGTATCCGCCGTCGCCCGGCGACGATCTCCAGAACCAGCAATCCCACGCCCGCGACCACCGCGATCAGCACGGCCACCCGCACGGTCGGGTAGTCCCAGAACACGAGCACCGTCGCGGCGACGATCAGCACCGCGTACCGCAACCAGCCGATGTTCGCCGAGACGAAGCCGGACACCGGGCCGCGCTCGCCCCGGCGGAGCCGGTCCAGCACCCGGTCGGCGGTCGTGCGCACCCAGGTGGCAGGCGCCGACGGCCCAGCCAGGAAGGCGGCGAGCGCGGCGAGCGCACCGAGCACCGCCAGCACCCGCATGCTGACCCGCAACGGATGCAACAGGGTGTCGAAGACGGTGCGCGCGACCTCCTCCGAGACGACGTGCGCCGAAACATGATCCAGATACACACCGCGCGCGAGCATCAGCGCCACCGCGAGCACGACCATGGCCACCAGCACGCTCGCGCCGACACCGAGAATCGCGCGCCGCCGAAAGCCGGTGCCCGCCACCAGGACCGCACCGATCGCGCAGGCGAGCGCGGCCACCGCGAGCACGATCGCCCCCCGATCGAGCAGGCGCACGGCCTGCTGGGCCTTGGCCAGCGCGTCGGATTCGGCGATCACGAATTCGGACCGCAGATCGACGACCCGGTCCGCCAGGGCGAATCCGCGACTGTCCAGTTCGTCGCCGACCTCGTCCAGCATCTGGTCAAGGGAGATCGTCACGACGCCGCCGGCGCCCACCTGAACGACACCGGAGTCCTTTCCGGTCAACGCCGTGACCAGCGCGCGGTGCGCCTGCCGGTTCGCCGCGTTCCACAGTCGCGGAAAGGCGTCGCTGCGCACGAGGGCGGTCGCCGCGTCCCTGACCAGCTCCTCGGATCGGGCAGCCAGCATCGAGGGCAGGCTACGCACCAGCGCCGCGGCGAGCGGGCCACGGTCCTCGGCGTCGCCGACGGACTCGAGCAGATCCGACGTCGCGCTCTCGACATCGATCCTGGCCATGACGGTCCTGGTCAACGCGTCGGCGACGGCATTCTGGACCACCGGATCGTCGGCCAGCGGCGCCATCGTCTCGACATAGTGATCGGTATCGAGGACTTCGGCGCGCAGATAACCGGCGACGACGGCGGTCAGCGCGAACAGCCCGGTGACGACCACCAGCAAGACAACGGCTATCCGCCGGAAAGGGCGAACCCGGCCACCAGAATCACCTGTCATCTGCCCGGCTTTCTCGCTGACGTCGAGTCGGGCTATCGTATCCCCGCCAAGGCGGCAGCGGCCGCAACCACGCAGCGACTAATCGCCGCAGCAGCCTCCCGCGGCGGGCAGGGTCCTGGCCTCCCTGGTCTGGGCGTTGCGCGCGGCGAGGTCGGCGTCGGCCGGGTAGTCGACGGCGACCAGGCTCAGGCCGTGGGCGGGCGCGACCGTCACCGAACTCGAGCGCTCCGTCTCGGTGAGCAGGCTCGCGACCCACTCGGGTGTCCGGCGGCCCTCACCGACGGCGAGGATAGCGCCGACCAGACTGCGCACCATCGACCAGCAGAACGCGTCGGCGCTGACAGCGGCGTTGAGCAGTTCGCCGTCGCGTTCCCAGTCGAATCGTTGCAGCTCACGCACGGTCGTCGCGCCTTCGCGGCGACGGCAGAAGGCCGCGAAATCGTGCAGGCCGAGCAGTGTCGCCGAGGCGGCGCGCATCGCGTCGAGGTCGAGCCCCGGCTTGGCGGCGACCACGCTGCGGGCGTGCAGCGGCTCGGCGCCGTAGCGCGCGGTGGTCAGCCGGTAGAGGTAGTGGCGGCGGATCGCGGAGAAGCGGGCATCGAAATCCGCAGGCGCGGGGGCCACCTCGGTGATGCGCACGTCCTTGGGCAGGAACCGCGCCATCCGGTACAGCAGCTTGTCGGCGTCGAGTTCGCCGGTGGTGTCGAAGTGCGCGACCTGCCCTTCGGCGTGCACCCCGGCATCGGTGCGACCGGCGACGGTGAGCTGGATCGGCTCACGGAACACCTTCGACAGCGATTCCTCCAGCGTGCCCTGCACCGTGCGCAAGCCGGGCTGACGCGCCCAGCCGGTGAAATCGGTGCCGTCGTAGCTGATCCCGAGCCGTACCCGGATCGATCTCCGCTCGGTGTCGTCCATCGCTTCCTCCGCACCTGATGTCACTGGCAAAAGAACGAGCCCGTCACCCACGAAGGGTGACGGGCTCGGCCGAACTCCTGAGAATCAGGCGTCCTTCTTGTCCTCGGCGGCCTCGTCGGCGGCCGGAGCCTCGGCGACAACCTCTTCGGTGGTCTCCTCGGCGGCGGGCGCCTCGGCCTTCTGCGAAGCGGCGACGCGACGGGCCCGGTCGGCCTCGTTGGTCACGGTCTTCTCGCGGACCAGCTCGATGACGGCCATCGGCGCGTTGTCACCCTTGCGCGGCAGCGCCTTGGTGATGCGGGTGTAGCCACCCTCGCGACCCTCGAACGAGGGGCCGATCTCCGCGAACAGCGCGTGCACGATGTCCTTGTTGCGGATGACCTTCATGACCTCGCGACGGTCGGCGAGCGTGCCGCCCTTCGCCTTGGTGATGAGCTTCTCGGCGTAGGGGCGAACCGCCTTGGCCTTCGACTCGGTGGTCGTGATACGACCGTGCTCGAAAAGCGCCGTGGCCAGGTTGGCGAAGATCGCCTTCTGGTGCGACGCCGACCCGCCGAAGCGGGCACCCTTCTTGGGCTTAGGCATTGGATTCTCCTTGGGAAAGATCGTCCGGGGTGCCCCCCGAAGATCTAGAGCTGTTCGGTCTCGGCGTAGTCCTGCTCGCCGCCGTCGGTGTCACTGAAGGTGCCGGAATCGCTCCAGGTGCCGGTGCTCGCGTCGTAACCCACCACGGAGGACGGGTCGAACGAGGCGGGCGAGTCCTTCAGCGAGAGGCCGAGCGCGTGCAGCTTGACCTTGACCTCGTCGATGGACTTCTGGCCGAAGTTGCGGATGTCGAGCAGGTCCGACTCGGTACGGGCGACAAGCTCGCCCACCGTGTGCACACCCTCGCGCTTGAGGCAGTTGTAGGACCGGACGGTGAGGTCCAGGTCCTCGATCGGCAGACCGAAGGAGGCGATGTGATCCGCCTCGGCCGGGCTGGGGCCGATCTCGATGCCCTCGGCTTCGACGTTGAGCTCACGGGCCAGGCCGAAGAGCTCGACCAGGGTCTTACCCGCCGAAGCGAGCGCGTCCCGCGCCGTGATGGAGTTCTTGGTCTCCACGTCGAGGATGAGACGGTCGAAGTCGGTGCGCTGCTCGACACGGGTGGCCTCGACCTTGTAGGTCACCTTGAGCACCGGGGAGTAGATCGAATCCACCGGGATCCGGCCGATTTCCGCACCGGTCGCCTTGTTCTGCACGGCGGGCACGTAACCGCGGCCCCGCTCGACGACGAGCTCGATCTCGAGCTTGCCCTTGTCGTTCAGGGTGGCGATGTGCATGTCCGGGTTGTGCACGACAACACCAGCCGGCGGGACGATGTCACCAGCGGTGACGGTGCCGGGGCCCTGCTTACGCACGTACATGGTGACCGGCTCGTCCTCTTCGGAGGACACGACCAGACCCTTGAGGTTCAGGATGATGTCGGTGACATCTTCCTTCACGCCGGGAACGGTGGTGAACTCGTGCAGGACACCGTCGATGCGGATGCTCGTGACCGCGGCCCCCGGGATGGAGGACAGCAGGGTACGACGCAGCGAGTTGCCGAGGGTGTAACCGAAGCCCGGCTCGAGGGGTTCGATGGTGAACTTCGAGCGGTTCTCCGCCACAACCTCTTCGGTCAGTGTCGGACGCTGGGAAATCAGCATGAGGATCTACTTCCTGTCAGGGCGTCCGCTATTTGACGCCTAATCAGTGATTGCGGGGGCCGCCGTCTAAACGGCCCCCACCAAAAGCGCTTACTTCGAGTAGTACTCGACGATGAGCTGTTCCTGCAGCGGCACATCGATCTGCGCGCGCTCGGGCAGCTGGTGCACCAGGATGCGCAGACGGCCGGGGACGACCTGCAGCCAACCCGGGACCGGACGGTCGCCGACGGTCTCGCGCGCCACCTGGAACGGCAGCGTCGGCAGCGACTTCTCCTTGACATCGATGATGTCGTACTGGGAGACCTGGTAGCTGGGCACGTTCACCTTGACACCGTTGACGGTGAAGTGACCGTGGCTGACCAGCTGACGAGCCTGGCGACGGGTGCGCGCCAGACCGGCGCGGTACACGACGTTGTCCAGACGCGACTCGAGCAGACGGAGCAGGTTGTCGCCGGTCTTACCCTTGAGGCGGTTGGCCTCTTCGTAGTAGCGACGGAACTGCTTCTCCATGACGCCGTAGGAGAAGCGAGCCTTCTGCTTCTCCTGCAGCTGCATCAGGTACTCGGATTCCTTGATCCGCGCGCGGCCGTGCTGGCCGGGCGGGTAAGGACGACGCTCGAACGCCTGGTCGCCTCCGACGAGGTCGACGCGCAGACGACGCGACTTGCGGGTGATGGGGCCTGTATAACGAGCCATTTTTTAGCTGTTTCCTTTCCCGCTAGACGCGACGGCGCTTGGGCGGCCGGCAGCCGTTGTGCGGCTGAGGGGTGACATCGGAGATCGAGCCGACCTCGAGGCCAGCGGCCTGAAGCGAACGGATCGCGGTCTCGCGGCCCGAACCCGGGCCCTTCACGAACACGTCGACCTTCTTGACGCCGTTCTCCTGCGCCTTGCGGGCAGCGTTCTCGGCGGCGAGCTGCGCGGCGAACGGGGTGCTCTTACGCGAACCCTTGAAGCCGACGTGGCCCGACGACGCCCACGAGATGACATTGCCCTCGGGGTCGGTGATCGAGACGATCGTGTTGTTGAACGTGCTCTTGATGTGCGCGTGGCCGTGCGGGATGTTCTTCTTATCCCGGCGACGCGACTTCTGAGTCTTCTTCGGGCCAGCGGCCCGGCTCTTCGGAGGCATACGCTATCCCTACTTCTTCTTGCCGGCGACGGTCTTCTTCGGACCCTTGCGCGTACGCGCGTTGGTCTTGGTGCGCTGACCACGAACGGGCAGGCCACGACGGTGGCGGATGCCCTGGTAGCAGCCGATCTCGATCTTGCGGCGAATATCGGCCTGAACCTCGCGGCGCAGGTCACCTTCGACCTTGAACTCCGAGGCTTCGATGTAGTCGCGGAGCTTGGTCAGGTCGTCGTCGCTGAGATCCTTCGAGCGCAGGTCCGGGCTGACGCCGGTCTGAGCCAGGATCTCGGTGGCGCGGGTGCGCCCGATTCCGAAAATGTAGGTCAGCGCGATCTCCATGCGCTTTTCGCGCGGGAGATCGACGCCCATCAGACGTGCCATGTGGCAGGTTCCTTAATGGTTGCGGAGGTCTGCTCCCTGTCCGTCCCCCCGTCTTCGCAGTGGGGGCACCGGCCTCCGTACCGGTGGTTGGCGCGCACACGTGCGTGCGTGCTGGAGCTGGGAGTTCTTCTTTTCGGTCAGTCCGATCAGACGATCGGTGCCCGGCGGTGCTGCTGGATCAGCCCTGGCGCTGCTTGTGGCGCAGGTTGTCGCAGATCACCATGACCCGGCCGTGACGGCGGATCACCTTGCACTTCTCGCAGATCTTCTTGACGCTCGGCTGAACCTTCACGTCCGTCCAATCTTTCCTTGGTCCACAAGGGTCTGTGAACACAGTTTTTCCCCAGCCGACGACTGGGGAAGTCTTGTAGCGCGCTCCGGCC
This sequence comes from Nocardia sp. NPDC055029, assembly GCF_053608525.1. Taxonomy (NCBI): domain Bacteria; kingdom Bacillati; phylum Actinomycetota; class Actinomycetes; order Mycobacteriales; family Nocardiaceae; genus Nocardia; species Nocardia sp. NPDC055029. The sequence goes on along the minus strand of NZ_JBSGVQ010000001.1, from coordinate 265,898 downwards.
TCGGCCGGAACACCATGCGACGCCGCGTGCCGTCAGGCTCGCGGCGTCAGGCAGGCATCACTTGTAGCGGTAGACAATCCGGCCGCGTGAGAGGTCGTACGGCGACAGCTCGACGACCACGCGGTCTTCCGGAAGGATGCGAATGTAGTGCTGCCGCATCTTTCCGCTGATGTGCGCGAGAACCTTGTGACCGTTCTCGAGCTCGATCCGGAACATCGCATTGGGCAGCGGCTCGACAACTCGACCCTCGACCTCGATGGCCCCGTCTTTCTTCGCCATATCCTCCGCGATCCCGGTTATGCTTCTAACCTGAGTTTGGATTGCCTCGTAGCTGCTCGCTGGCATGCGAACAGTCGGCGCATAGGTGCACCGCCGCTCAAGCTTACCGGGCCGGGTGTCCAGAGGCAAAAATGCCCCGAACCGTACACCCGGAACCGGCGTACCGCCCGCCCAGACCGCCCGCCATGACTCCCGGGTTGTCGCGTAAACTCACCGGCGTCCAGATGTGGGTCGAGCAGATCGGGGGACCCTGGTGAGCGAGGCGCGCCGGTGAGCCGCAACAACGACAGTCTCCCCATGTTGCCGCCGTGGCTGTCGGAGAGCGACGTCACACAGGTCGGTTACGAGGCACCTGTCGAGAACCTGCCCCAGGACGATCTGATCGACGAGGCACCCAAACGCCGCCGCTTCATGAGCCGAGGCGGCAACGACGATGCCAAGAAGGACAAGCGCGGCCGCCGCCGCAGGGGCGAGGACCAGCAGCCCGAGCAGCCCGCACCGCAGCGGCAGCCCGAACCCACCGCCGAGCGCGCGAACCAGCGCCCACCCGCCGAGCGGCAGCAGTCCGGCTGGGGCACCGATCCGCTGAACCCCGGCGAGCAGCCGAATACCGGGTGGCAGGGTGGCCCGAACACAGCGGCTCCCGAGGCACCGTCCGCGGGCCCCGGGATGACACCGCCCTGGCCGCAGGAGCAGAGGCCGCCGTACAGCGAGGGCCCTCCGGCGGTCCCGCAGCCACCCACTCCAGGGCCGTCCGCCTATGCGCCGACCCACACGGGCCCGACCGGCGCTTCTTTCACGCACACCGCGCCACCTCAGCACGGCGGTCCGAGCAGCGCGTCGCCGCACATCGGCCACACCGGCTCACCCGAAGCCGCCTACGCCGACCCGACCGCTACTCCGTCTTCGCACGGCGGTCCGAGCAGCGCGTCACCGCATGTCGGCCAGACCGAAGGCGCTGCCGCCTACACCGACCCGACCATCGCGCAGGGTGACGACCGCTCGGGCCCGGCCCTGCCGACCCGCACGCCCGCGCCCCCGTCGACCGGATTCACCCCGCTCGGCCCCGGCCAGCGCCAACTCCCCGACCTCCCGCCTCCCCCACCGCTGCCGGATCCGCCCGCCCGTCCCCGGCCAACCGAAGCTCCGCCGCGCCTGACGGCACCGACCGAGCCGCCGGTCGGCCACGCGGACCCGCTCCTCGGCCCGACCGCCACCATCGACTCGCCCGCACCGTCGACCGGTGCGGGATCGCCGATCAGCGCCCCGGACCCGCTTCTCGGTCCACTACCGACCTCTACTGTCGAGCCGCCCGCGCCATCGACTGTCGGTCCCGCTTCCGCGGGCGCGGATCTGTCGACCGGCGCGAATGCCCCGGCGATCGGCGTCGGCTCGTCGGCCGGTGCGTGGTCGATGCCGGACGAGGCAGCCGCCGAGCTGCGCTCTCCCGACGCCGAAGCCCGCCCGTCCGATGGCCGCGCCACCCGGCGGTTGCCGGACCCGGCCGACAGCGCCACCGCCTCGGCTACCGAGACACAAGCGCCGAGGGAAACCGACCCGTCGGAGCCCCGCGAACAAGCGGGCACCGGCGGCCGCCACAGTCTCGATCAGCCCGAATCCGCAGCACCTGCGGCGACCGGCCCCGCGATCATCGGCGACCAAGCCCCCCGCCCGGACGCCACGCCGACTCCCCCGCGACTGCCGGAACCGCCTGCGCGCCTGAGCAACCCGTCCACCTCCGACACCGCTCTGTCGAGCACTGCGACGCACATCCCGTCGCCCGCCGACAGCGGCGTGCCGACGAGTGGACCGTCCGCGCACATCCCGTCGCCCGCCGACGATGCCGCGCTGACGAACGTGCCTGTCCCGCAAGCGCCCTCCGACAGCGCCGTCTCCACGGGCGCCTATGTCCCGTCTGCTGACGACGCCACGCCCACCGCCCAGGCTCCGGCCGAGGCGACCACACGCTTGGCCCTGCCGACGGATCTCATCGCCGGCACCCCTCCGGATACCGCGACCACGTCCGCCGCTTCTTCACAGCCGTCCACCGATTTCGGATCCGCCTACACCGCAGGGGGATCCACCGGCGGGGCCTCGCCCTACCGGTCCGGTGAGCCTGTCGCACCGCCGCAGCCCGCACCAGGTCCCGACCACTCGCCGTACGTCCCGCAGACGCCGACGTACGATGTGGCGCAATACAACTCGGTCCCCGGCGATCCCTCCCCCGGCGCCCAGTTCGCCCCGGACGCGCAGACCGAGATGTTCCGGCCGGACGACCCGCGCGTGCAGGCCGCTCGGAACCAGGCCCCCGGTGGCGATTCCGCGCAGCCGACCTGGCAGAGCACACCCGAGCAGCAGCCGTACTCGCAGCAATCCGGTTACCGCTCGGGCGAATTCGCACAGCCGGGTACTCCGGTTCCGCCGTATCAGCAGGCCCCGGCGCAGTTCCAGCCGGGCGACCCCGCGCAGCAGTTCCACCACCAGCCGGACGGCTCAACGATGCCGCCGTACCAGCAGGGCGAGTACCCCCGCCCGGACGGCACACCTCCGCAGCACTATGCGCAGCCCGACGGCTCGCCCGCGCCGCCGCACCAGAGTCCCGACAGCGCAGCCACGCGGCACTACCACCAGGCCGATGGCGCTGCCGCCCAGTCGCACCAGCGACCGGATGGCGCGGCACCGCAACAATTCCCCCCGCAGTACCAACCGGACGGTTCCCCCGCGCCGCAGTTCCTGCCCGACGGCACACCCGCGCCGCAGTACCAGCGCCCCGACGGCGCCCCGTACCAGCCCGGTGACGTTGCGCCCCAGCAGTTCCAGGGCGGCCCCACCGCGCAGCCGTACCAGCAGCAGGCCCCGGGCCAATACCGGCAGCCCGGCCAGTACCAGCAGCCCGGCTGGGGCGCCAACCCGCAGCAGGGCTACCAGCCGCCGTCGCTGGACAACGTGCCCGTCAAGCGCGTCAAGAAGGCGCCCGGCAGTGGCTGGCGTAAAGCGGTGCACCATGTTTCGGGTGGTGCGATCAACCCGGGTATGTCCGCCGAGGAACGGCGCCTGCAGGAGCTGGTGGCGCGTATCCGCCAGCCCGTGCGCGGCGACTACCGGATCGCGGTGCTCTCGCTCAAGGGCGGTGTCGGCAAGACGACGACCACCACCGGCCTCGGTTCGATCTTCGCCTCGATCCGCGGCGACCGGGTGATCGCGGTCGACGCCAACCCCGACTTCGGCACCCTGTCGCAGCGAGTGGCGCTACAGACCCGTTCGACCGTGCGCGACCTGCTCCTCGATCCGTCGATCGAGCGCTACTCCGATGTCCGCAGGCACACCTCGCAGAGTTCGAGCAGGCTGGAAGTGCTTGCCAGCGAACGTGATCCGGCTGCCTCGGAGTCGTTCAACGACGAGGAGTACCGGGCGGTGGCCCGGATCCTGCAGCGGTTCTACAACATCATCCTCACCGACTGCGGTACCGGCCTGATGCACTCGGCGATGAGCGGCGTGCTCGACCTGGCGCACTCACTGGTGCTGATCTCCTCGGCCGCGATCGACGGCGCGCGCAGCGCGGCGGCGACGTTGGACTGGCTCTCGTTGCACGGGCACGACCACCTGGTCCGCAACGCGGTCGTGGTGATCAACCTGCCGCGTGAGGGTTCCCCGAATGTCGGTGTGCAGCAACTGCGTGAGTACTTCCTCTCACGCTGCCGCGCGGTACACATCATCCCGTTCGACGAGCACCTGTCCGAGGGCGCCGAGATCGACCTGCACCGCCTGCACAAGACAACCAAGCGGGCGTATGTGGAGCTGGCGGCGACGGTGGCCGACGAGTTCGGCGTCGATCACCACCGCTTCGGCTGAGCGGAGTAGGTTATTTCACCTCTCGTCGCAGGAGCGGCAAGAGTTTGTCGAGCAGGATGGCTTCCCCCTGGGGAGACCAGTTCCGGATGACCTCGATGACGGCGGGGTCGTCCACCACGATGATGGTGCTGTCCAGCCGGATCAGGTTGCTCGAAACACCGGCAATGCCACCACCGCCCGCCTTGTCATCGCTACGCAGCAGAACGAGGAAGTCCAGACCATCGGGCGACCCCTTGGGCTCGAGTTCGCTCGCCAAGTCCCTGACCGCTCTATTGTGCTCGGCCGCATCGACATTCGAGTAGCGCGGGTCGTACCGGAACCCGAGGTCGGCAAGGAACTGCGTCGGACCACTGGGATGTAGGTGCACCGTGCTGCGGTCATACGAGGCGTACTCGGCCAAGGCGATCTGCCGCCCGAAGAATTGCGGATTGTCGGTCTTGGCCTGTCCGACGCTGGTCGGTTTCGGTGCAGCGGCGGTGGTGGGCCCGACAGTCGTTGCGCGCGGTGCCGATGCTGCCCCGGTTGTCGACGACTGCGGCAAGATTATCGCGCCGGCCACTGCGGCGGCTGCCAGCACCGACCCGGCAACGGCGACCGGCCAGCGGTATCGCGACTGCGCAGACGTGCGCGCGGGAGCGGTCGGCCCGACACCAGCCATGGCAGCGCGCAGCGCATCGGTGAACTCACGGCAGGTCCCGAAGCGTTCGTTGGGCTGCTTGGCCATTGCTCTGGCCAGCACCTGGTCGACCGCAGGAGACAGGTCACGCCGTAAATCCGTCGCCCGGGGTGGCGGCTCGTTCAGATGACCCATCAACACCACGGTCGGCACCGTACCGACGAACGGATTGCGGCCGGTCAAGAGCCGGAAGAATGAGCAGGCAAGGCTGTAGATATCGGCGCGATGATTCACCGGGCCGCCTAGCAATTGTTCCGGCGAGGCATAGGCAACGGTGGCCAGGAGATCGCCGTCCTGGGTGAGTTCCTCGGTGTCGCTCATCGATTTCGCGATACCGAAGTCGGTCAACAAGACCCGTTCTTCCTCGCCAAGGCGTGGCGAGAGCAGAAAGTTGGCCGGCTTCACGTCCCGGTGCAACAGACCGGACTGGTGCGCGTAGTCGAGGGCCTTGCCCACCTCGGTGACGATGCGCAAGGCACGCTCCGGGGTCATCGACGACGGGTCTGCCGACATCGCCTGTGCCGCATCGGCTCCTGACACATACTGCATCGCGATCCACAGCCGGCCCTGATCCTCGCCCCGGTTGTAGACCGCGACGATATTCGGATGATCCAGTCCTGCCGCAAGATTCGCCTCGCGCTCGAATCGGGCACGAAATTCCCGGTCATCGGTGAAGCGCCGGGACAAGACCTTGATCGCGTCATGGCGAGGTAGCGCAGGATGGGCGGCGAGGTAGACGGCGCCCATCCCGCCCTCTCCCAGCATCCGTTCGACGCGGTATCCGGCGATCACTGTTCCCGGTACGGCCACAGTGTTCCTCTCAACTGTTGGTCAGCAACGCGTATTGGGCGGCGGCACGCTGGCGCACGTCGGCGATCTGGTCACTGACGACGGTCGCCACATATCGTCCGTACCGCACGTTGCAGGAATATTTGCTCTGGCGCACAAGATCGACTTGGCGACAAACGGTGTCGGGAACGCCGTCGGGACCGGCGATGCCGCCAGGCTTGCCCTCGGTCAGGTTCCGTTGCAGGGTGTGCGCTGCCGCGGCGTCGCGCGCCCGCACGAGAATCGTGGCGTCCACGAAAGCCACACCATCGACACCTGCTTCGTCGTACGTCCTTCCCCTCGCCGCTTGATCCTGCTGGACAAGGATGGTGCCGCGTCGATTCAGCACCGCCAGGTAGAGCCGATCGCCTCGGGGGAATCGCGGGAGTCGCGAGCCTGTCTCGTTCAACGTGCGCCGCAATAGACCGGACGGGTCGTCCTCGAGTCGGTAGATGTCCCGGCTGGACAGCGGCGGCAACGAATCCAGCAGCGGCAGCTGCTTTGCCAGTACCCGCTCGGTCAACGTGGTCAACGCTGCGAGATCCGGTGCGGATTCTTGCGCGGTCAGGTCGATCATGTACGCACCGTGCGCCAACCGGGTGCCCAACGACCTGACCTCGGGTCGCCAGTGCGACCGAGCAGTCGGATAGCCGGCGAGCTGAACGCGCGTGTTGTCCCCGACTGCGACTCCGAAGTCCACCGCCTCGAACTCGGCGGCTGCCGCGGCAGCCGCCGTCGCATCGGGAAATTGGAACACTGCGATCGAGAAGCCGACCGCGCCGCGAGCCGTGTCCAGATCGGCCTTGTCGGAAGCGCTCGCGCTGGCCAGGAGGCCATAGGCAAGCTGATTGCGCTGGAGAACCCCCTGGAGATCCGCCTGCGCCGCACGGGTGGTGTAGTCGGCTGGTTTCGCGATGGGTTTGAATCCGGTGCCGAACGCGATCTTCGCGTCCACTTCGTATCCTGTCACCATATGTCCGGCCAGCCGCATGATTGCCAGCTCGGTGCCGTTCTCGACGCTGTGCCGGTAGGCGGAGCGGAACTCCAGCGGCTCCACCGAATAGTTGCCGATGTCGAACGGGCGCACGTCGACCTCGCCGGCAACCGCGGTGCCCGGCACCGACGCGGACAACCCGGCCGTACCGCAGGTCACCGCCACTGCCGCGACTACCGCGACGGCGGCGGAACGGCGATAGCGCAGGAGTTTCATCGCTCACCTCACCTGCTGTTGACCAGGATTGCGTACTGTGCGCTGATGCGCTGCTGCGCGTCACGCAACCACGCGGAATACACCGTCGCCGTGTAGCGGCCGAAAGCGACCGAGCAGGTGTACTTTTCGGTCCCATCGCCTTGAAGCAGACTTCGGTTGCGCGCGCATCGCGCCTGCGGCAAAGCGGCGGGCGGTTCCTCCTGCGCCAAATACTTACCGACCGCGATATCGGCCAGGTATCGGCGCGCGCTGTCCGCGTCGCGTGCACGCACCAGATTGGCTCCGCGATAGGCGACCCGGTCGACTCCGTTCTCCTCGTAGAGACCGGCGTAGCGCTCCGGGTAGCGGCGCAGGTGGAGGTCTGCGCGCGCGTCGTAGATACCCCGTTGGTTCGCGTCCTTGTCGCCGGTGGCTTCCGGCACTGTCCGTCGCAGCAGCCCGTCGGTATCGAGCGGCATTGCGGCCAGCTGATCGAACGGGGTCGGCCGAAACGCCGCCAGCCGCTCGGACAGCACTCGCAGCGATCCCTCGACGAGGGAAGTCAGCGGAGCCAGTTCCGTGATGCCGAGGGCCCGATTCTCGGGGTTTTCCGCGACCACGATCACGACGACCGAACCGATCACGTGCCATGCCGCCTGGACCTGTTTCTTCGGTTGCCATGCGGACCGCGACGCCGGAAACCGCACCAACTGCACGGGCTCAGCCTCACCGGTATTGAAGCCCGCGTCGGCGAGTGCCGCGGCGCCGATCGCTGCCGCGGCGGCGTCACGGTATACGAGTCCGGCGTAGGACAGCGTCTGGCCGAGCCAGACGCTGTCCTCCGATGATGCTCCTGAGGTGGCGAATCCCGCGACAAACCCGGCCGAGGTGAACGCGTCGCCCGTGATCGGTTTCAGGCTCACGTCGCTGTGGATCCGCGGTGAGCCGTTCGTCTTCTCGTCCAGGAAGATATTGTCGGATAAGTCGTCCAGTACCGTCAGCGACGGATCCACTTCGGCTGGAAGCGGAAAGAATTCCGCCAGTCGTTGCGCCTCACCCACCCGGTGCAGCACCGTCCGGTCCGCGCTCTGCGTCCCGTAGTCGACCGGCTGCGTGGGGTAGGCACCCACATCGAGTAGCCCGAGGTCGACCGGCGGTTCGTCAGCCGCTGTGCCGGTGGTGCTCGAACAAGCTGCGATCGACAGTGCCATCATCGAACAGACGGCCAGAATCCAACGCCGTCGAACCCCCATCGACCATCCCCCATAGAGCTACCGGCCTCAATGGCCTCGCTGAGGCTAACACGGAGGCGAGTTCCCCCGCCCCTCGAAGTCCCTACAAGTCAAGGGCTTTCGTGTTTGCTACCACTCCGGCAATCGCCTACGACCGGCGATCACATCGCGGACCAGGTCGTCGTAGGCGTCGGCCAGCTCGGCGAGGTGGTGCCATGCGCAGTGCAGCATCTCGTCCTGGGCGGCCAGGGTCATCAGGGCGTGGTGCGCGCGCACCGAGGACTCGGCCAGCCGGTCGATGACCGCGCCGATCGTCTCGGTGTGCAGGGTGGCGCCGAGGCGATGCTGCGGAACGCCGCGGTGTACCCAGTCGTCGATGGCGAGCACCAGTTCGGCTCGGCGGCAATCGATCTCACGCATCACCACCGGATCGGTGTCGACGAATCCGCCGCGCCCGACGATCCGCTTCTCGTGCAGCACCGCCAGATCGCGCGCGAACCACAGCAGCGGTCCACCCACCACCCGATGTCCGCGACACGCCCGGACGAGAATGTCGGAGAGGGGAAGCAGACCGGTAGTCGCCGGCGGCCCGGCGGTATCGACACACCGCAATGTGTCGGGGAAAGCCATTACAACCGTAGAACTCTCCGAACCAGCCACGTTGCCTCGCCGTCGTCGCCGCACAGCACCGGATCAGGACGTTCATTACAATAAACCTCGCAAGCTTCCTGTCAAGCATTACTCGGCCGTAGGTAACCCTGACGAGTACACTTCGTTACCTGCACGACCTACCGAGGAGCATGATGGCGGACGGTCCGACCTACCTCCGGATCGCAGACCTCCTCCGCGAGGAGATCCGCGCGGGCACGTGGAAACCGGGCGACCGGCTGCCCAGCCATTCCGAACTGGCCGAGCAGATGCAGGTCTCGATCACTACCTCGCGCAACGCGATCCAGGTGCTCGTCGCCGAAAACCTTGTCTACACAGCTACTTCCCGCGGCACCATCGTGCGAAACCAGGAAGTGCTGGAATCCGTGGTCACCGACCATATTCGCCCAGATCGGCCGCGATCGGCGCACGACATCTTCGAGGAGATCGCGCGCGCGGCCAGCCGCGAACCGGCCAAGGAGTTCAGCACCAGGATGGAGCCCGCCGACGATCAGGTCGCACAGTGGCTCGGCGTCCCCACCGACTCCTGGGTGCTGGCCCGCACCGTGGTGCAGTACCTGGACAACGAACCGTGGTCGTGGGAGGTGAGTTTCTACCCACGCGATCTCGCCGAAGCGGCGAGTATCGACTCACCCCATGACATTCCCGAAGGCACGACCCGTCGCCTGGCCGATCACGGCTACGGCGAGACCGCCCATCGAGACACCTTGACAGCACGACCGGCCAGCGCCGAAGAGGCGGCGGTGCTCGGCGTCGCCACCGGCACCGTCCTGCTCGACCACCTGCGCATCGGCGCCAACCACGAACGGGTCACCCGGGCGACCCGGCATCGTTGTCTGGCGGGCCGCAACCGGCTGGCCTACCAACTCGGCGACACGGCGGGCACCGCCGTCATCGACCGCACCCTCGGCATCGCACCCGGACCTGCCGTCGCATTGCCATGACCGTGCGGATGCGCCAAGCCGCCCTGGGCGACCTACCGCTGATCTGCCGCCTGCGGGTGCAACGCACCGCCTGGCTGACCGCGCGCGGCTCCGACCAGTGGACGGTCGCGGGCCGGGGTCGCCCGATCGAGATCTTCGCCGGTGCGGTCGGCCGGGCATTGGACGCTGGTGAAACATGGATCGCCGAGATCGACGGTGAACCGGCGGGGACGATCACCGTCAACCACCGTGCCGATCCCGGCCTGTGGTCGCCGTGGGAGCTGGCAGAGGCCGTGGTCGTGCACTTCATGATCGTCGACCTGCGCTTCGCGGGCAGACAGGTCGGCCACCACATGCTCACCCACGCCGCCCACCTGGCCGAATACGAGCAGCGCCCCTGGGTCCGGCTCGATGCCTGGACCACCAACACCGAACTGCACGACTACTACCGCCGGGCCGGCTTCACCATGACCCGCATCGCGGGCCCGGCGGCCACCGGACCTTCCCGGGCCCTGTTCGAACGCCGGACGAGCCGGTGCCCGTCGCATCCCAGCCGGGTCATCGGCACGCAGCGTCCGTTCTCTGCGGCCGCGGCTCCTCGGCTGTTGTAGCGGCCTACAGTTCCGGTAGCTCGGCGATGTGGACCATCTCCTGTCCCCGGGTCCGCGAGACCAGGATGCCGCGCCCCGGGGGGAGCTTCATCGGGCGGACATCGCCGATGAGCTTGCCCTCGTCGCGCGGGCCGCTCATCACCAGCGCGTCCACCGACATGTTCTTCATGCCACCGACGACGGGATCGTAGAGGGCGCGCGAGGCGCCGCCGACGCGACGGGTGACGATCAGGTGCATGCCGATGTCACGGGCCTGTGGCAGGAATTCGACCAGCGGCAGCAGCGGGTTGGCGGTCGAGGCGACCATGTCGTAGTCGTCGACAACGACGTAGATCTCGGGGCCGCTCCACCAGCTGCGATCGCGCAGCTGCTGCGGGGTGATGTCGGAGCCGGGAATTCGTTTCGCGAGGAACCCCGCGACCTCCTTGATCATTCCGCCACAGGTCTGCGACGAGGTGGAATAGCCGGCCAGCTGCGGGCCTTCCACGACACCGAGCATGGTGCGCCGGTAGTCGATGAGGATGATCTTGGCCTCGTCGGCCGTGGAGTTCTCGGTGATCCCCATGACGATGTTGCGCAGCAGCGTGGTTTTGCCGCACTCCACGTCGGCGAAGGCCATGAAGTGTGGCTCGACCCCGAAATCGATCGTCCACGGGTCCAATTCGCTCTCGGTGAGACCGACGACGACCTTGGTCGGCCCCTGGACGACACCGTGCGCCGCCGCGGCGGCGAGCACCTCGTCGCGGCTGATCTGCAACGGCAGCATCCGCACGTCGGGCGCCTTGCGCGCGCCCCACAGTTGCGCGAGCTGCGTGCGAGCGGTGAGTGCGCCGTCGGAGATGGTCGCCGGATCGGACTCGGAGTCCAGACGCGGCAGGGCGACCAGCATGTGCAGCTCGTCCGGGGTCAGTCCGCGGCCCGGTCTGCCCATCGGCACCAGAGCCGCTGTCCGCCTACCCATTTCCGAGTCGCTCGGGTCACCGAGGCGCAGTTCCAGGCGGGTGCCGATCTGGTCCTTGATCACCGGACGGATCTCGGCCCAGCGCGAAGCGGCCATGATCAGGTGGATGCCGTAGGAAAGACCCTGTTGGGCAATGGCATTGACCTGGCCCTCGAGCGTGTCGAATTCCTCGCGCATGGCGGCCCAGCCATCGATGACGAGGAAGACGTCGCCGAACTGGTCGGCGGCGAGCGGGTCGGTGCTGTCCGCCGGGCTGGTGCCGTTGATCAGCCTGGCCTCGAGCTGGGCAAACTTGCGCCTGCGGAACTCCACCATGGATTCGATGCCGAGCTCGCTGAATCGCTCCTCGCGTTGCCGCATCAGCGAGGTGAGCTCGGCGACGGTGCGGCGCACCCGATCGCTGTCGAGACGGCCGGCGACGGAACCGACGTGTGGGATACCGGACAGACCGGTCAGACTGCCGCCACCGAAGTCGAGACAGTAGAACTGCGCCTGCTCCGGCGTGTGGGTGGCGGCCGCGGCCAGCACGATGGTGCGCAGGGTCGTCGACTTGCCCGACTGCGGACCGCCGACGACCGCGACATTGCCCGCCGCGCCGGCCAGATTCACCGTGAGCACGTCGCGGCGCTGCTCGTAGGGCTTGTCGATGACGCCGATCGGCATCCAGAGCTGACCGTGCCGGTTGATCGGGGAACGCCAGTCCGGGTCGGGCAGCAGCATGTCGACGGTCGGGGATTCGTCGAGCGGGGGCAACCACACCTCGTGCGCGGGGCGGCCGTGCCCGGTCAGGCGCTTGACCACCACCTCGAGCAGGGTGTCGGGGATGCCTTCCTCGGCGGCCGGTGCGCCGAGGCCGGGCGGCGGTGGCGGCAGGTCCGGCAGGCCGGGGGCCGCCGGCATCGCGGGTTCGGACTGCTCCGGCACGGCGACGGGGGCCGCGGTGAACACCATCGGCGAGGCGCCCCCGACCACGTCCTCCCCCGCCCGCTGCCTGCTACCGGTCGGCGCGACGTACGGACCGGAGACATAGGAAGCGTTGAAGCGCAGCGGATCATCGGCATCACTCTTGAGATAGCCGGAGCCGGGCACACCGGGCAGGTGGTAGGCGTCGGTGATCCCGAGCACCGCCCGGGACTCGTTGGCCGAGAAGGTACGCAGACCGATCCGGTAGGACAGGTGGGAGTCGAGTCCGCGCAGTTTGTTCTCTTCCAAGCGCTGCGAGGCGAGCAGCAGGTGCACATGCAGCGAGCGGCCGAGGCGGCCGATCATCACGAACAGGTCGGCGAAATCCGGTTTCTGCGAGAGCAACTCGGAGAACTCGTCGACCACGACGAACAACGCGGGTAGCGGATCGAGCGGCACGCCCGCGGCACGCGCCTTCTCGTAGTCGGTGACGTTGGCGTAGTTGCCCGACGACCGAAGCAGCTCCTGGCGGCGATTCATCTCACCGGCCAGTGCGTCCTTCATGCGGTCGACCATCGAGAGTTCTTCTTCGAGGTTGGTGATCACCGCGGCGACGTGCGGCAGCGACTCCAGGCCGAGAAAGGTTGCGCCACCCTTGAAGTCGACCAGCACCAGGTTCAGCGCGTCGGGTGAATGCGTCACCACCAGCGATAGCACCAGTGTGCGCAGGAACTCCGACTTGCCCGAACCCGTCGCACCGATACACAACCCGTGCGGGCCCATGCCGTTCTCGGCCGACTCCTTGATGTCGATCTCGACCAGGGTGCCGTCGGGCGTTGTGCCGATCGGCACTCGCAGCCGTTCCCGCGCCGAACGAGGACGCCACACCCGCGACGGTTCGATCTGGGCCGCGTCGGGGATCTTCAGCAGCGACATCAGGCCGGGGTCGGCCCTGGTCTCGTCGCCGAGACTCACGATTTGGGCGGCGGTGGCGATGCGGTACCTGGACAGGTTGCGCGCGATCGCGTCGGCCTCGGGGATACTGATCGCGTCGGCGGTGGCGAACTTCTCGTTGCCGCTCGCACTGCGCGCGCTGACCTCACCGTCGGCGACGACGAGCTGCAGGCCGCGCCGGGCGGCCAGCCCGCCCTCGGGCGCGGTCAGGTCGAGCACCGTCACCGAGTCGAGACCGGACTCGCTGACCAGTCGTTCGGAGCCGTTGACGTAACCGTCATCGATGACGACGACCAGATGCAGCCTGCCCTGGGTCGGTTGCGGGTTGCGCATGAACCGGCCGCGCTCGAGCAGCTCGTCGGCGAGCGCGGTCTCCAGTTCGCCGAGCGACCCGTACATCATCCTGGCGCTGCCGACCCCGTCGCGCTGCGTCGGGTGTTGCAGTTGCGGTAGCCATTTCGCCCAGGCCCACGCGGGTGCGTCGGGGTCGGCGCAGACGATAGCGACCGCGACATGATCGGGTCCGTGGAAGGCGGCCAGTTCGAGCAGCATCGCCCGCACCAGCGTGCGCGCCTGCTCCGGGTCGCCGCCGATATTGATCGCGGGGAACGAACGCAGCGAGACCGCGGTCGGCAGCCTGTGCACCACCGAGTGCGTACGCACGAACCGGCGCAGCGCCACTGTCGAGACCGGTTCCAGGTCCTCCAGCGGACCGGTTTCCGGCCTGGCCAGTTTGGTGGCGAGGCGATGACTGCCGATCCCCACCCGCACATGCCCGAAGTCGGGGTCGGCGGGGCGCCGCTCCCACATCCGGCGGGTGCCGACGATCGAATCGAGATCGATGGGGTCGGGGTGACTCCACCGCAGGCTCTCCAGCTGCTTGCCGCCGGTGCGGCGGACGTCCTTGCGCAGCTGGTCGAGATAGCGGAAGTAGTCTTTCCGTTCCTCGTTGAGTTCGGCGGCGCTCTTGGGGCCCTGCCCACGGAACCCGACCATCATGCCGACCATCGACATCAGCATCATCATCGGAAACATCATCATCATCGGATTGCTGAGCAGGCTGCGACCCATCATCGCCATCATGGCGATCATGCCGATCACCGCGACGACCATGACCAGCGGCATCAGCTTCATCAGCAGCGGCGCTGGCATCGGCCGCTGGATCTCCGGCGGTGCGCTGAGCGCCACCTCACCGCCGGGCGCGCGCGGCGGGGCGATGCGGGGACGTCGCACGAAACCTTCGGTGACCATGTGTCCTCTACAGCTCGGAATCCGAATCGAAATCGGGTAGCTCGTCGTGGCGGCGCTTGTGGAACGGGATCGCCACGGCCGCACCGATACCGAGCAGGGTCAGGCAGGTGATCGAACCGATCACCGCGATCCGGCGCGGCAGCGGGTCCGGCCCCGGCGGATGCACCGAGGCCGCGATGGCCCTGGTGGCGGAGTCACCGTCCGGTGTCGGGGCGGGTAGTTCCGCGGTGAGCGCGGCGACCGGGCTGACCAGGCCTGCCCCGACCTGGTCGTCGCGGCCCGCACCCGGATGGTGCGCGGTCCGCACGATCCGATCGATCACCTGTCCGGCGTCGAGCTCCGGAAAACGCGCGCGCACCAGTGCGGCGAGCCCGGCGACATAGGGCGCGGCGAAACTCGTGCCTTCGATGGCCGCCGGGCCCTCGGAGGTCTGCACCCGGTCGACCAGGCCGGTGCCGCCCGGCTTGCTGTCCAGCGACACGATCGACCGGCCGATCGCCGCCGCGCCCACCCACGGCCCGCGCAGCGACAGCGCCGACGGAGTGCCGTCGGGATCGACCGAGGCGACCGAGAGCACATAGGGCTGGAACCAGGCCGGGCTGGCGACGGTCGAGACCGACTTCCAGCCGGGACGTTCGTTCTGCTGCTGGCAGGCACCCTGACTCGACAGGTTTCCCGCCGCGGCGACGACCACCACATTGCGCTCGTAGGCGTAGCGCACCGCGGCGCCGAGCGCGGCGTCGGCGGTGTCCGAACCCGCTGCGGCACAGGCCACCTCGGAAATGTTGATGACCGTGGCGCCCAAGTCGACGGCCCGGATCACCGACGCGGCCAGCGTCAGCACGTTGCCGTAGCCGGACTCGGTGAGCGCACCGGTCGCGCTGTCCTTGGCGCCGCGGTCCTTCGGCGAATAGGCCAGGCTGAGCTGCCGGATCGACAAGATCTCGGCGTCGGGCGCGACACCGGCGAAACCGTCGTCCGGACTTGGCTGGGCGGCGATGATGCCCGCGACGAAGGTGCCGTGACCGTCGCAGTCGGCGGTGCCGTCGGAATCCGAGACGTAGTCGCCACCGGGTTGCAGCGCGGGAAGCCGGGGATGCCGGTTGACGCCGGTATCGATCACCGCCACTTTCTGCCCGGCACCCCGGCTGAACTGCCACGCGGTCGGCAGATCCAGGACGCGCTGCGCGATCGGCGCCTCGGCGGGCGGCGACCCACTGAGCGTCGGCTCCGAACACAGCACCCGATGCTCGGTGGGCTCCAGCGGAGCCGGGCGGGTACTGAGTCCCTGCGCGGCGTCGAGCGCGCCCATGTCGATCACCGGGGGCGCCAGCGCCGTCACGGGCGGTGCGTACACGAGCATGGCGCCACTGAGCACGCCTGCCGCACTCAGCACGGCGGCCCCGCGGCGCAAGCCGGGCAAGATCATAGGTTGCGGGCCATCGAGTACACGTCCATCACCCACAGCACCAACGGAATCACCGCGCAGATGAGCAGGTACTCGAAGATCTCGCTCATCCGCCTTGTCACCGGAGTGATCTCCAGATGCGGGCCGATGACGCCGAAAACCACCACCAGCGCCGCGAATCCGAGCAGCAGTGCGCCGGGGACGAGGCTGCCACCACCGACGGCGAATCCGGCCAGCAGCCCGATCACGATCGTGGCGCCCGCGCCGATCAACGTGCCTGCCTGGGTCAGATCGGCGAACGAACGCCCACGCGACGCGAGGATGATCGCGGCGATGACGGCGAGCGAGCATCCTGGCCAGCCGGGGTCGCCCCACGGTTGCGCCGTCCCGAGCGCACCGACGATCGCCGCTGTCGCACAACCGAACAGCATGCCGGTCTGGTAGCTGTTCGCCGCCTTCGCCCTGGTGCCGAGACCCGCGGCCGATGGCAGTGCCGTCGCGCCGATGGCGCCGATGCCTTCGATTGTCGGCCGTGGCTCGTGGTCGGCCGGGTCGATCGCGCCACCGGCGGTGGGCACCGGCGGTACCGGCAGTCGCGCGGCCACCGCGGCGAGGCGGGGCGCTGTGGAGATCAGCGCGATGCCGGCGACCAGCAGGCCCGCGGCGATCTTGAGGGTGGCGGGGTCCCAGACCAGGGCGATCGCGGCGGCGACACCGCCGAACACGGCAATAGTGATCGCGGCGGCGCAGACGGTCGCCGCGGTGCCGAGCGCGCGGTACAGCAGTACCGCGGCGACCAGCATCACCGAGAAGCCGAGCAGCAGTTGCGGGCTCCCGAGGTCGCCGGGCACGAACAACGCCGCGCCCCCGGCGAACAGCGCGATCGACGTCGCACCGAGCCAGGTCGCGGTGGACTCGTCGCCATACTTGCGGGCCGCGATCGCCGCGGCGACGGCGGCGCCGAGCGCGGCACCGGTCGCCAGGAACGGCGCGGCGAGGTCGAAGCCGGCGCCGCGTCCCCCGGCGAAGACCAGGAGGGCCAGCACGGCGGCGACCACGGCGACCAGCAGGCCGGTACTGCGTGCGGAGCTGGGCGACCAGCCGCGGAATCCCTCGGCCGTGAGCCGCGACACCGCGTCGATCACGTCGTCGAACAGCGCGGGAGATTCCTTGGCGCCCACCGCGCGCAGTACCAGCAGTTCGCCGTCGTAGACATCGGCCTCGGCGAGGGTGCGGCTCGGCGCGATCGCCTCGCGCCCGAGCTTGGCCAGCGTCCAGTGCCGCGGCTCCCGCAATCCTGGACCGTCCTCGCCATCGGCCTGGACCGGGTCACGCGACTCGATGAGCGCGACCAGCTCCGGCACGAAGGTGGCGATCGGCACGTTCGCCGGAAGCGCGACGTCGAGTTGGGTATTGACGCCGATGACCGACACCCGGCACAGATCGATTTCAGCAGCGCGCGAACCACTGCTCGATGACTCGGTCAATTGCGCGCCGACCCCAGTTCTTTCCGCTCGTCGAACCGACGCTGCCGGTTCGGATTACGCTCGGCCACCACGTTGCAACCTGGCGGCGGCGAAACATAATCTATCGGACAGATCGGGAGGACGCGATTGCTGCACGACAGCCGCTCGTTCTCCCGGCCGACCCAATCGGCACGCGAACATCCCGCCCACTGAACGCATTCCAGGTTTACGACGGATGAACGCAAGCATTCGCATCGAGGAAGATTTCGGGGTTTCGCCAGCAATGACCGACAATCGCCAGGCACAGCGCGCGTTCGACGCCGGGGTTCTGTCACTCGGCTTGCCGATCGACGGCCAGGAATCGACCCGTGACCTCGATTACGCCGCGCTGGCGTTCCAGCGCGCCACCCAGTGGGATCCGGACATGGCCGATGCCTGGCTGGGCCGGGCGGCCGCGGGTGAGGTCACCAGGGAGGTGCTGCACAACCTCTACCGGACCGCGGGCGGCACACTGATGCGCGAACAGCGCAGGCTCGGGCTGGCGCCGCGGGCGCTCGCCGGCAGGTTCCTGTCCGGCCTCTACATCGACTACCCGCTGGCCGGGCATACCGAAGCCTGCCTGGCCTACGCCGCGCAGCTGATCGCCGATCGGGACTACGACGACGCCGAACGCGTCCTCGACGAGCTCGCCGCGCATCGCGCGAGCCAGCCCGCAGGCCCCGACACGGTGGCCGACGACCGGATCAGTGCTTATGTCCGTGGTGTCCTGCACTATTCGACACAGCGCTGGCCGGATGTGATGACGGTGCTGAAGGGGTCGGCCGAGTGGGACGACCCCTATCTGGCGGCGGGCGCGCACGTGATGGTCGGCTCCGCCTGTGCGCAGCTCGGCCTGTTCGGCGAGGCGATCCGGCGGATGGAGGCCGCCGAGGCGGGGCCGATTCCGGCGGCCCGCAGCACGGCGATGTTCTGCCACGGTCTGTGCCTGCGCGAGACCGGCGCCGAGGAGCAGGCGCAAAAGCTGTTCGAACAGGTCTATTCGCAATCCCCCGATTTCACCGCCAACACCGAGGCGATGCGGGATCGCACGTACCGGATCACGGTGACCTCCCGCGAGTCCATCGAGTCGCGGACCGACCGCTGGGATCCGGCATCGGCACCGTCGGTCGAGCAGTTGCAGCAGGCCGAGCACGAGGACCGCGCCAAGATCATCCTGGCCGCCGCCCGCGCCGAGCTCGATCGCCAGATCGGTCTGGCGAATGTGAAGACCCAGGTCGCCAAGCTGCAGGCCACGGCCCAGCTGGCCAAGATCCGCGCGGAGAAGGGCATGGCCTCGGTGCCGCGCGGCAACCACCTGGCCTTCACGGGCCCACCCGGCACCGGCAAGACCACCATCGCGCGGGTGGTCGCCAAAATCTATTGCGGTGTCGGCCTGCTCAAGACCGACAAGGTGGTCGAGGCCAAGCGCATGGACATGGTCGGCGAGCATCTGGGTAGCACGGCCATCAAGACCGACAAGCTGATCGACTCGGCCATGGACGGCGTGCTGTTCATCGACGAGGCCTACACCCTGATCCAGACCGGCCTGTCCGGCGGTGACGCGTTCGGCCGCGAGGCCGTCGACACCCTGCTGGCGCGGATGGAGAACGACCGGGACCGGCTTGTCGTCATCATCGCGGGGTACGACGGCGAGATCGATCGGTTGCTGGCCGCCAATGACGGCCTCGCTTCCCGTTTCGCCAAGCGCCTGCAGTTTCCGTCCTACACCGCCGAGGAGCTGGGCCGGATCGGTGAGGTGATCGCGAAGAGCCGGGACTCGGTGCTGTCGGAGGGAGCGCTCGCGCAGCTGGTACAGGCCTGCGACGGGCTCTACAACTCCGAGCGCGTCGATCAGAGCGGACAGCAGCGCCGGGGAATCGATCTGGCAGGCAACGGCCGATTCATCCGCAACGTCATCGAGTCCGCGGAGGAGGAGCGGGAGTTCCGCCTGGCCAACGACGACTCGCTGGATCTCGATGCGGTCGACGAGTCCGTGCTGATGCGGATCGAAGAAGCCGACATGGCTGCCGCGTTGACGGGCGTACTCGCCTCGCTCGGTGTGTCCTAGTTCGCGGCCACGGTCAGGACGTCCCGGCTGACCAGGGCGTCCTGCTTGGTGAGGGTCGGGCCGGCGATGAGCTGGCCGACCACGGCCCACGGCGCCAACTTGGGCTTGCCGCCGAGGCCGAGGGTCTGCGCGGTCTCCAGATCGGGGATTCCGTAGCGAATGCCGTTGTCTGCCACGTAGAACAGGCTGCCGCGCCGCTGGCTGCCCGGCTCGGTGCCGGTGACCTGGACGAATTCGCCCGAAGACGGTCGCAGATAGGCATTGTCGACCCGGTCGCCGGTGCCGTCACCGGTGGCGAGTGCCACGGGAACCGCCGCGTCGGGCAGCGGCAGCCGGGTTCCGGTCAGCATGGTCATGGCAGCGCGGCCTGCGGTCCCGTCGACGGCGTCGGCGCTGCCGCTACGCTGTTTCGTCCACGACAGGCAGGTCACCGGCACGTCCTCGGCGGCGAGGAAGGTCGGGGCGACGGCGGGAAAGTGGTCGATCGGCAGCTGGTGCAGCACCGGCAGCCCGGTCAGCGAGTCCGGTGGCACCGCCTTGATCTCGCGCATGCCCTGTGAGTTCGCCGTCCGGATCACCTCGGCCCCGAAATCACCCACCCGCTGCACACCGTCGGCGAGCACAACATAGAGCTCGGGCCGGTCGGAGCGGCCGTTGGCAGCGACCGAAATCACCCCGCCCACCGGCACATCGGACAGTTTGCCCGGACCTGCCACGCCGGCCTGCGGAATCTCGGGCACGGCCAGCGGCGGTACCGGTGTCGGGGCGTCGAGGAGGGCGGGGCCTGCCGGTCGCGGGCGCTGGCCGGATAGTTGCAGCGCCCGGGCCAGCACCGAGTTGTTCGGGTCGACCTCGGCGCGCTTGCCGTCGTAGACGAGGTAGGTCTTGCCGCCGCGGCGAGCCAGCACCGCCTCGTTCGCGCCGGCCGGGCGAATGCGCTGGCCCAGTAGCGGTTCCGTCGCCAGGACCGTGGTGTGCACACCCGACGCCGCGACCGCGCTGCCCGAACTCGACAGCTGCACCGTCTCACACACCGACCAGTCCGACCGGTCCCCCACGGCCGAACCCGGCAGCGAGGCGGGCGCTCCGGGAATGCCGAGCAGCGGCCCGCGCGGCATCGAGGACAGCTTGCCGTCCTTCACCGAGGTGGGTGATTCCGCACTGCCGCTGATCAATCGGGCCGAGGCCAGGTTCAGGACCGGGTGCAGCCGCTGGGCGCCGCTCTCCTCGGCGATCACCACGAAGAGCGCCCCGCTGTCCTTGCCCATCACGATCTGCGCGTCGCCGATCGCACCCTGTGGCTTGAGGAACGCCATGATCGCCGCACCCGCGACACCGAGCAGGCCGAGGACGGCGCCGACCATCAGCGAGCGCGCCTGCGAGCGCATGGGGTCGTGCAACATGCGCACGTCCCGGCGCACCAGGGCGTGATCGAGCCTGCGCAGCAGGAATCGATACCCGTTGACCTGGGCCCGGGTGGTCAGCTGAGCCGGCACATGATCTCCATAGAACGTTTGACGACGAAATTACCGTATCCACAGAATCTTCCGTGTCAATCGCGAGGCGGCCCGCTACGCCGCCGCCGGGTACTGTGAGCGCGGCGAACCAGGACGGAATCTCGTCCGAACCGGTCGAAGTGAATCAGGGATTGTGGTGAATCAGGCCGTAAACGAAACACGAACGGGCAGGTCGGTTAACCAGACTTTGCGCGATCCTGAATTCTGGCTTTTCCGGCACCTGCCGTTGCATCTGGTGATCCCACTCGGCCTCGGCGCCGCGCTCGCGGCCTGGATCGCGCTCGCCGCCGATCTGCGGCTGTGGGCGGTACTTGCCATCGGCGCCGCCGTATTCGCGCTCGGCGCCGTCCCGGTGCGCCGTCGCTACCCGCGCAACCTGGCGGGCATGCTGGCGCGGGTCGCGGCCTACCGGTGGCGTCGGGTCAGGCCGGGACCGGGGCATCTCGGCGCCGAGCCCTTCGACGTCCCGCTGCCGGAGGGCGGCAGCTACAGCGTGCGCGCCGATGGTGATCTGCTCGTGACGATGCTGCGCATCGATCCACCACCGGACTCGGCGACCCTGCTGCGCCGCGGGGCACTGAGCACCGAACAGGTCCTGCCGCTGGCCGAGATCGCCAAGTGCCTCGATCAATTCGATATCGCGTTGTCCTCGATCGACATCATCAGCACCGGCGCGCGGACCGCGGGCACCGGCACCTTGGCGGCGCTCTACAACCAGATCATCGGGCCGCTGCCCGCCATCGCGCATCGCACGGTCTGGCTGGTGCTGCGCATGGATCCGCTGGCCAACACCGACGCCGTCGCCAACCGCGGCGGCGGCGCGGAAGGCGCCCTGCGCACCGCCATCATCGCCACCAGGCGGGTGGCCAACCGGCTTGCCGCCCACGATATCTCGGCATCCGTGCTGACCGCCACGGAGATGAACTCCGCGGTCAGGCTGCTGACCCGCAATATCGCGCTGGACGAGTTCACCGAGACGCCGACGGGCCTTGCACACGATGGCATCCATCTGACCAGCTACGAGATCGGGCCCGAACTGGTCGGCACCCAGGGCTTCGCCGATATCTGGGCGACTCCGAGCATGAGTACGACCGTCACCGTGCGACTGCGGCCCGGCGCGCACCGCCCGGCCACCGCGGGCGTCGGCCCCGAATCGATCACGGTCGGCGCCCTGGTCCGGTTCGATACCGTGTCCGCTCCGGCCGAACCACCTGTTGCCGGGCTGCGGCCGATGCCTGGCAGGCAATTCCGGGCGCTGCTCGATACGCTGCCGGTCCCGTCGAGCAGCAGGGACACCACCTCCGACTATCGCGGTGCCCTCGGCGCACTCGACGGCATCGTGGTGCCGACCGCCGGGTGCGGTCAGCTCATCGGCGCCGACGATCACGGCCAGGGCCTGGCCGTTCCACTGATCGGCGACGGCACCCGGCATCTGGAGGTGATCGGGCGTCTCGGTTTGGCCCAGCAGGTGATTCTGCGGGCACTCGCCCTCGGCGCGCGGGCCGTCGTGCACACCACACGGCCGGATGCGTGGCAGGCGATGGTGGGCAATGTCGACGCGCCCCATCTGCTGTCGCTCGCGCCGAGGTCGGCGGGCGCCACCCAGCACCTACCGCCGACGGCACCGCCGACCGATGCCCTGTTCCCGGCCACCACCGTTGTCGTGTTCGACGGCCTGCCGCCCGCGGCACTCACCGGCGGCGCGACGGTCGTGCACGTGCGGTCACCGCACGAACCGGGCGACGCACCCACCGCGGATGTGGTGCTGATACAGGACCAGGACCGGCCGACCCTCATCACGGTCCGGACCGCGAGCGACACCTGGACCGTCAACATGGTGACCACGCCGGACGAGATGCGCTACATCGGCGAATCCCTGGCCGCCGCACGCTGATCGGCAGACAAGCGAAAGGGCCGGCGGAATTCTCCGCCGGCGCTTTCGCGGTGCTCGTTCAGCCCAGGTCGGCGAAACCGTCACCGATCTTGCCGTCGGTGCCGAGGGCGCGGTGCAGCGCGTTCTCGACCTCGGCGGCCACCCGGTCGAGGATGAGCAGGGTGTCCTCGAACTCGCCGTCCCACTTCTTGTGCAGGTCGGCGAAGGCGGAATGGGCGGAGTTGCCCTCCCATGCGACGGCCAGCTTGCCGCCCGCGTCGGTCATGTCGCCGGCGAAGTCGGTGAGCGCCTTGCGGAAGTTCACCAGGTCGCTGAAAAGCGTGACCATTGCGCCCGAGTCGTATTGGATGATGTCAGACATGATTTCCTCCGGTCAGAAGACGTGAATTGGGGGGTCAGAGGCTGGTGAAGCGGAAGGCGTCTTCTCCCTCGCCGTCCATCCGGGTGTATTCCTTGGTGCCCTCACCCACGTGCGTGGCCATCGCGTCGAGCAGCGCGTTGAGCTTCACCGCCTCGGTGTTCCAGGCGTCGGCGGCATCGTTGAAGGCCACTCGGGCCGCACCCTGCCAGCCCTTGGCCGCGGTGACCTCGTCGGTGATGGCCTTCAGCGTGAACTTCATGCCTTCGACCGCATTGGCCATGTCGCCCTGCGCCGCGCTTGCCGCTGCGCCGTCATTGAAAACGCTCATCTTCCAACCCTTCTCATGTGTTGCGAATGTTCGTGGACGGCACCTGATATGCCGTCTCCGAGTCCGGCGGGGTCACCGCCCTTGCGGAGATCTAACGGGGTAGCCACCTCCCCCCGGGCAACATATCGATCAGGCCCGAGATCGCTTGCGCGAGCCGGTGATCGCTACCCGGTGTCACGGTGGACCAGATCTGCTGATCCGGGGCGGTGCCGGGCGCGGCGACAATGCGCCCACGCCCGGTGTCATAGACCGCGACCGCGCCGGGCGGCCGGGTGGTTACGCCGTCGACGTGGGCACAGGCCACGATCTCGGCGTAGGCATGGCAGGACTCGAAAGCCATCGCGTACTCGGTGGCGTCGCGTCCGGTGACCCCGAGCGCGTACACGGCGTCGGCGTAGTCCGCCGACGACGTGGCCGCGGTCAGCCGGTCACCGAGTTCGGCCGACGGCGCGCTGAACTGCGCGACATCGGCAGGCTCGCAGGGACCGAGCGCGGCGGACAGCGGCCTGCGCAGCGTCTCGCCCGGCTCGTCGGCCCACACGGTGGTGATCTCGAAGCGGTCGCCTGCGCGCACAGCCAGCGCGTGCTGAGCTCCTCGGCGGGCCAGGCAGATCCGGGTCGGTCCGTGCTGTTCGTGGTAGATACGTGCGACGAGTTCGCGCTCCGGCTGAGCCAGGACGAACAGGGCGTCGGCCAGGTCGGGTAGTACGTCTCCGTAGCTGTCGAGCACGCCCGCCTCGACGAGGTTATCGGCGGCGTGCTGCTGGGCGGCCTGCCACTCGGAGTAGGACTCGTGCTGCGGGCCGACCGCGAGGACGAGCGGCAGCGTCTGGACACCCAGCCGCTCGGCCACCACCAGCAGGCCGTCGTTGGTCATCACGGTCATGCGGCACCTCCCGTCGTGGCCTGCGCGGCCGGGGCGGGGCGGTCGGGCACACCGAGCACCGCGGGTGCGGAGACGATGCCGAGGTCGGCACCGATCACATCGGCGCCCGCGTCCCCCGCCCGGTACTCCTCCGGCTCGTGCTCCTCCTCGCCGGCGAACGCCGATCCGACGGCTCCCGGCACCATCGGCACCGAACCCGCCGGGGTGGCGTGCGGAACTACCTGCGGAGCAACCGTTTCCACGACTTCGGCCGGGTCGGATGGCAGCAGGACAGGCGCGCGATAGGCGGTCTTCTCCCGCAGTGCCGCGAACCCGCCGAGCGGACCCGACCAGCCGACCGGCAGCACCGGTCCGGCAGCCGCCGCGGACGCACTCACCGGCCCCGCACCGCCCGATTGCTCGGCGGCCAGCGCGGCATCGGTGGCGAGCACCGGCGGCGCCTCGTGCTGCCACGGCGTCGACAGCGGCTCGGTCGCCGCCTCGTACGCGCGCATCACCCGCGACGCACCGGCTTTCGCGACATCGGCCGCGCCGTCGGTGTGTGCCGCGATGGCGGCCACCGGGGCACCGAGTGCGGCACCGACCTGGGCCAGCATCTGCTGTGCCTGGGTGACGGCGGCGATCTCGGCGACATCGGGCATCGCGAGTCGCGCCAGTTCGACTGCGGCGGCCTGGGTTTCCGCGCGCGAGGCGTTGATCGCGGCGGCAGTCGCCGCCTCGGTCAACCAGTCGCGCAACGCCGTGATCCGATCCAGCACCGCCTGGCTGTTCGTCGACTGCCACGCGCCCCGCAGCACGCCGAGGATCTGCTCGTATTCGAGCGCGGCGGTGCCGAAGCCGGTGGCCAGACGAGCCCAGGCCACCCCCGCCTCGGCCATCGGCAGCGCGCCGGGCCCGGTACCGAGCTCACGGGCGAGCCGATCGGGCTCACGCGCCTCCCAGACCACGCCGGTGAACCCGGGTTTCGGCGGTTCGATCATCGTCGCTGCTCCGTGCCGCCCGGATCAGGCAGCGCCACCGACGAGCGCGGTGAAGTCCTGCTCGCCTTGGGTCTCGGACTTGCCGAAGCCGGCCGCCTGGTCGCGCAGCAGCGCGGCGAGCTTGCGCAGCTCGAAGACGCCGGCGCGCCCGGTGTCCAGGTACGAGGTACCGGCACCGGTCATCGTCTCCGCGGCACGCAGCGAGACCTCATCGATCCCGGCGGGCGCGACCGCGAGCGGACGCTCACCGGCGAGCAGATCCTGTTCGAGCCGGTCGGCCAGCCCGTCGAGCCGGGCCGCAGCCGACCGCGCTGCTGTCGCGTCGAACTGCACACCGTCGAAGTCCACACCACTGCGGGTCATCACCATCTCCTACAGAGTCAGTTGCTTGTCGGGCGATGGTTCCGAGACGAGTTCAGCCGCGCCGACCACCGGCAGCGAGGCTCCGTCGAGTTCACCGACGACTTCGTCGCCGTGCTGGGCCGAGACCAGGAAGGTCGGCATGTCGCCCGCGTCGCCTGCCATCCGCGCACCGGCCATGCCCATGCCGCCCATCGGCATCATTCCGCCCGGCGACGACGTCGCGCGCACGGCGGTGGCATCGGATTCGGTTGCGGTCGAGGAATTTCCGGCACCACCTGGAAGCGAGGTGCCGCCCGTCAGCTTGGTGCCGGTCCATTGGCTCAGCGGGGCAGCGGCCGCGGCCAGCCCACCGCCGACGCCACCGATCGCACCGACCGCCCCGCCGCCGGCACCGGTCGCCGCCACCGGATCGACATCGCCGTCCACGGCGGCGATCGGCTCGACGGACTCGGTCGCCGAGGTGAACTGCTCGGCGACATCGGTCGCGCTCTGCACCGCTGTGGTCGCCAGCGACAGCAACGGCTGCAGCATCTGCATCACCTGCTGCATCGAGTCGACACCGGTCGGCGCGTCGGTCACGTCGACCTTGCGGCCCGCCGCGGTCATCTCAGCCGTATGCACGGTCAGTTCCGCCCGCGTCTTGGCCACCACGGCCAGGCCCTCGGCGATGGACTCCGCGGTGGCCGAGGCCAGGAATACCTGCCCGCCCGGCATGGCGAGGAACGGCGCCGAGGCCGCGACCATCGCCAGATACCGCGAGATGACAATGCTCATCTCGGCAGCCCCGACGCCCACCGAGGTGGCGCCACCGGCCAGTACCGCCTTCTCCTGCGCACCCTGGGTGGCCAGTTCGGCGCCGTTGGTCGCCGCCTGTCCGGCCTTCGTCGCGGCACCGGTCGCACCGGCGCCCTGCCACAGCGACGTCGCGGTCTGCAGCGCGGTGCTACCGAGCTGCATCGCGGTCTGCAAGGCGCTGGTGATGCCGGAAAGCACCTCGGTCGGGTCGGCACCGGTGCCCGAGTTGCCCAGTGCGCCGGTGCCGAAGCTGCTCGCCAGATCGGTGAGCGGCCGGAGCAGCGCCGACAGATCGATGACGGGCATGGCAGGCATATCCGGCAGCGGTGGCAGCGCGGGCAGCTGTGGCAGCGTGGGCAGGCCCATGTCCTGCAGGATCGTGGAAACAGGTTGATCGATCATCGGCGCCAGCGCGCTGCCGCGCAGCAGCTCGAGGACCGTCGGGTCGGGCTGCGAACTCACCGGAGCCCGCTGACCGCCGTGCTCAGCGCGGTACCCGAAACAGCTTCGGTCGCTTCGAGTGCGGCGGCGGCCTGATGAGCGGTCATCGCGGTCGCCGCGTGCACACCGGCCAGCTCCAGCACCGAGGAGGCGTGGTTGAACTGCGCGCCGGCGAAGGAGAACAGGAAGTCCTGGCCGATCAGCCCGAAAACCGGTGCGGCGGCGGCCACCGTAGCCGTTTGATCGAACCCGCCCGCCGCGGCCACGCTCGTCGCCATGGCCACCGCGGCGTCGCCGTATCGGCGGACCACTTCAGGTGTCGCTACGAGGTCGCTCATCGAAATCCCCGATCCTGTCATGCGTTTGGATGCAGACAATTCTGCCTACCGAGATGGGTCGGTAGGTAGGTTACTTGCAGAAACTTTGCACTTTTCTCGTGAACAAAAGGTAACTATTCTACGGCTTCTTCGTTGAATGCCGTCACCAGCTCCGCGCGTCGTGCGAAGGCGCGCCGCACCGCGATCGCCGCGGTCTCGGTGAGTCCCGCCTCGAACTCCGCCGGTGTCATCGTCGAAATCTCCTGGGTGAACTCCAGATTCACGAGGGTGCCGTTGCCGTCCACGGTGGCCGTGATCGCGCCGTCCGGCGAGGTCTCGGTGGCGCTGACGCCCGCCATGTCGTCGGCGAGGTCGCGCAGCCGGTACAGCTTGCGCCGGACACTCGCCTCGAGTTCGTCCATGGTCTCGTACATGATCTGTCCGTTCCTCCGTCTCGATCAGACCGGACGGAGCCAGCTCTCCTGCTCGGTATCGTACTCTTGCTCGTCGCTGATCTCTTGCACGGCAACCTCTTCCGTTGTCGGCAGTCCGGTCAGCGCGAGCCACTCCCGCGACATGCCCGCGGCCGCCAGCGCCTCACGTCGCGCGACGCCCGCACGGTTGGCCGCGCTGCGGCACAGCCGCAACACCTCCTGCGCGAGTTCGTCCGGCGGACGGCGCAGCTCAGCCGCGTCGATCGAGATCCCCAGCGGCAGGCCCTGTTCGGTGGTACGCACCGAAATCGCGCCGTTCCGCGTCGTCGCGGTCCACTCGGACGGGCTCGCCGGTTCGTCGGTATCCATCGTCGCCACCTCTCAGGCTCGCTCGTCCTTGATCGCCCGCACCACTTCGGCGATCCTGGCATTGATCATGCCGACCAGCCGGTTACGGTCGGCGCCGGTCGCGACCGGCGGATGCTGATCGTCGATCACGTACCGTCCGTCGTCGGCGAAGTCGCGCCAGCGCAGCACATGGCGGCTGATACCGCGCGGCCCGAAGCGGGACTTCCCCTGGATGATCGCGATCCGGCCCCGGCACGCGGCCTTCGTGGCATGGAAGGTGACCGCGCGCTGCGTGGCCGTCTCCTCGAACGTGTCGTGTACTGCCGACTGCCCGAAGCTGTAGTCCAGATCGCTGCGCTCGTCACCGGTATCGAGCGCGAGATCGGCACCGCTGCCCGCTGGTACGTCGGGCAGGGCGCGGGCCACCTCGGTCGCCAGCTCGAGCGCCGCGCATTCGGTGACGATGAACGAACTGCTGGTGAAGTAGGACCGCCCTGGCTCGGCGGTGACGACGTAACCGGTGTCACCACGCCGGGTACCGAGCACCCGGACGACTCCGTCGGCGCCGAACTCGTCGCGCTCGTCGTATCCGTTCACCTCGACCCGGATGTCCGCGTCACGCATGTCGGCGAACATCGTGTCGAGGGCGAAGCCGTGTTCCATCCGCAGCCGCTCCACCGCGAGCCTGCAGGCCCGCTGGTAGTCGACCTCGAGTTTGATGTCGGTGGTGAACATGAACGGCGCCGGGACGTGTTCCTCGTCCAGCGCGGCCCACATCGCCGCGAATTCGAGATCGCTGAATTTCCAGCGACGGTTCATCTTTCGACCACCGGCTTGGCGACGACGGGCGCCTCACCGAGAGCCTCGTCGAGATGGTCGGCCGAATCGAGGTAGTCGGCCCGCTTGTGTTCCTTTCCGCCGCCCTGCTGACCACCGGCACCCGCACCAGCGGGACCCATGCCACCCGGCATACCCGGCGAGGCCATACCCGCGAGTCCGGCCCGCCCCAGCGCGCCGGTCGGCACCGCCGCCGCGGCGCGGGGGAACAGCTTGGACGCGGCGGCACCCGCGGTGTCCTTCGGCAGTCCGGCCCCACCGAGGCCGCCACCGCCACCGCCGACACCACCACCGCCGCCGCCGCCCTTCGCGGCGTTCTTCGCCATTTCCTCCTTGGCCTTCTCCAGCGCGGACAGACCGTCCTTACCCGCGGTGGATTTGTCGGCGCCGGTGGACTTGTCGCCGGTCGAACTCGCCAGGCCCATCTGCTTGGCCGCTTCGGCGAGGCCCGACCCGGAACCGCTCGACGATCCCGATCCCGACCCCGACCCGTTGCCGCCGCTGCCGGAACCACCGCCGGAGCCGTTGCTGCCGGTGCTGCCGCCGTTGTCTTTTCGGCCGAGCCCGGACGTACCGTCGGAGGTCCCCTGCCGCCCGGAACCGTTCGATCCCGTACCGGAACCACCACTGCCCGAACGCAAGCCGGAACCGGACCCACCGCCGAAACCACCGCCGTAGCCGCCCGACGAGCCGGAACCACCGGTGCCGGAACCACCGTTCGTGCCGGTACCGTCGCCGGAGCCGTTGGTGCCCGAGCCCTCACCGGACAGTCCGCCGGTCACCGGGCTCACCGCCTCCGAGAGCAGCGGGATCGAGTTGCTCGCGGTATCGACCGCGGGCGAATACAGCCTGCTGAACGCCTCGCGGGCCAGCCCGGTCGCCTTGTTGATCTGGGCGTCTTTGTCTTCCTTGTCACCGGTCAGCTCCGCTGACGACTTCGTCGGCAGATAGCTCTGCACATTGTCCAGCCATCGGACGGTGTAGTCGACGGCCCCGCCCATGACCTTCGTGTTGTCGGCCAGCCCGACCACATCATTGGTATAGCCATCGATCGAGTTGCGTGCCTTCTGCGCGGCGGGCGAACTCCACATACCACCGGCGATCGCCTTGTCGACGGCATCGCGCAAGGCGGTGGCGTCCGTGTTCATCTGCCCGTGCATCCACGTCCACGCGCGCCCGATATCGACCACGCGTTGTTTGGAGGCGGTGAGGTTGTTGTTCATCCGGTAGAAGTCGTCGTATTCCAGACTGTTCGACGCCTCGAGATCGACGGGCGCGGTGTTGCGCTGGTCGCTCTTCTGCATTTTCGTCATGCCCTCCGTGCCGTCACCCGGGTGGATCGGCGCGGGGATGTTCATCTTGTCGGGGTCGTACGTCGCCAGCTTGTCCGACTGGGTGTTGGTCAAGCCCGGCTTGAGGAACAGCGGGGCCGACGTGGCACCCACCGTCGGCTTCGCCGACGTCACTTCGAACCCGTCGGGAGCCTTGCCCGAGACCGACTTCTTGATCCGGTTGAACGCGCCTTCGGTCGACTCGTCGCTGTCCTCGTACAGCTTGCCCGCGGTGACGAAGGTGTGACCGATCGCGGTCAGGATCTTCTTGTGCTCGGACAACCGTGTGCGCAGGGTATCGCCGGTACCGGTGACCTTGCCCTGCAACTGCAGGCTCGACAGCAGGCCGCCGAACATACCGGCGTGCTCGGCCCCCTCGCCCGCGACCTGCCAGGTGTTGGCCTCGACCAGTTCGACCATCGACAGCATCTTGCCGACCGCTTCGGTGAGCTGGCGCGCCATCTTCTCGTTGTCTATCTGGAGAGTCGATCCGCCCGATGCCATACCGAGCATCTGCTTGAACGGTGCGTCCGCGTCAGCCATCAGTCAACTCCTACCCGGCCCGGTCACGCTACCGCGCGACATCGAGCCTTCGCGTAATCCCCATAGCGCCACACCGGATCCAGTGAGAAGTCCAGTGCAGCAACGACTCAGAATCGGCGAGTCCGATCTGCAGACGATCTTCCCATGTGTCTGCTGAACATTCGACCACCTTAACGTGAATCATCACCTGCCACAGCGTGACCAAAAGCTCACGCCCGCTATTCCCCGCCGTCGGCGACCCGGCGGTTGTGCTCCTCGATCAGCCTGGCCAGCAGCGCCCGCGACTGCTCGGCGTTCGATCCGTCCAGCTGACCGGCGAAAGCGGCGCGGGCGGCGTCGATCAGCTGCTGCGAGACGATCGGGAACGCCTGCACGATATTCAGCAGGGCGTCCTCGGTTCTGGTGTCCAGACCGGTTTCGGTGCGAAGCCCGCCACCGGCTACCGCCGACGCCAGTTCGACCTCGAAGTTCAGCCGGAGCTCATCGTCTGTCGGCCGGCTCTCACGCGCCATGTCCTCAGTCCTCCACACCGTGACGCCGATGGAAGCGCCGCTCGAATTCCGGAATGTAGACCGACGGGGCGACCGAGGAGGTCGACGGCTCCAGTACCCCGTCGTCGGCCAGGTAGAAGATGGCCCGGCCGATCGCCATCTCCCCCGGGGCGACCGGCACGAACACCATCCACCCGATGCTGAGCCGATCGGCGCGCAATTCGTCGAGCGGGTACCCGGTGGTATCGGCGCCACTCGCCTCGACGTGCCTGCGGACCGCGGCGATGGCGTCGGCCTCGGGCAGTGGGTCGGGCAGCGTGAGCGCGACCCCGGCCATGGTGAGCTGCAGGAAGGCGCCGTCGATATCGAAGGCATCGGCGTCACCGAACACCTCGAGCAGCGTTTCCCTGGTCACGATCCCGATCTCGGCGGCCGAGACCAGGGTCGCGATCCTCGCCTTGGCGCGCTCGCTGGTGTCGGGACCGAGCAGACCGGCCACCACGTCGACGACGGTGTCGGAGTTCCAGACCGCGGGTACCGCCTCGGCGAGCACGTCCGAGCGGGGCGACACGCCCCGATGCCAGCTGCCGCCCTCCCACCAGTAGCAGAAGGTGAGCAAGCCGGTGCCCGCGCGCGGGTTGAGTACCTGGTCGGCGACCCAGGCGGGGGCGCCGGCGTAGTACGCGGGCATCGGGGCGCCCTCGTTGTAGACCGCGTCCAGCTCCGGTGCGTTCCAGACACCGCCGGAGAGCACGGCGCGGCCGCCCGGCAGCCGGTACAGCGTCGATCCGCTGTGTCTGCTGCCCTCGAAGAAGCCGAGCGCGGGCAGTATCCGCGGGCCCCAGGCCGATCCGACCGCGACGAACGCCGCGGCGAGCACCGCCCAGCGCGCCCACAGCGCGGGCAGGGCGGGAAAGTCGTTGTCGGAGAAGTCGGCTCGCCGCCCGGTGGCGACGTCATCGCGCGCCTGGCCCGCCGCGCGGTCGGCAGGCCGCCGCTGGCCGTCGCCACCGCGGAGCTTGGCCGCCAGCCAGATCGGTACCCGCGAACGGGGGAACAGCTCGAGGTCGACGCGATACGACTCGTCGTCGAGGGTGTGTTCCGGGGGGAAGGGCTCGTCGCCGTAGTCGTAGTCGACTTCCATCTCGCCGCGGCTGGTGAGCCGCAGCAACATCCGCCACCACGGGCCGTCGCCGAGTTCCGCCGAGACTGCCCGCAGTTGACGCACCAGCTCGCGGACGTCGTCGGTCGGCGGGATCTGCCTGCTGCGGCCCGTGTCGTCACGGAACACCACGAAGTCGAGCTGTGTCCGACCGGCCAGCACGAATGCCGCGTCGAGTTGGTGCCAGCCCTCGGGGCCGAGAGCGGCCAGGCCGATGGCGACGCCGCGGATCAATTCCTCGGCGCGCGCGACCGGATCGGGCGATTCGGTCGCGAAGCCGACATCGGGGTCCGCGCCGTCCGGTGTCACGACAGGATCAGCCGGATCGCCACTCCCGGTGTCCGCCGACTCGTCACGCGGTGTGGTCACAGCTCTCCTCATCACTTCGAACACCGATGCCGCCAATCCTGGCACACGGCGCGGACCGCTGCCCGAGGAGCGATCATCGGGTGAAGATGCGGGCGCGCCGGTCCGGGTCGGCCCACACCTCACTGATCAGTTTGCCCAGATCGAGGTCGGCGGGCAGGGCGCGATACTCCACTGCGAAGGTCTGCACGCCGTCCGTCAGCACGGTGAGCCCGGTCGTCCGCTCGGCTGGTTGCCGCCACTCGATGTCGACCCGACCGTCGAGTTCGATCGATTGGGTGCCGATCCGCAATCCCAGCCGGGTACCGCTGCGGTAGAACACCACCACCGTGTCGCCGAGCTGGCCATAGACGCCCACCGGGACCGCGCCGACGGTGTTTCCGGCCCGCAATGTGCCGGTCGCCGGGTCGAACTCGGCCGTCGTTCCGAAGCCCGCGTACGCCCGTACCAGGACCGGACCGCCGCTCTCCGTGGCGCCGCCGATGAGGTCACGGCCACGACTCGGCTCGGCGGGCCTGCGGCCGCTGTCCGGAGCCGATGGTGGTGTCGGCGGGGTCGCTGCGGTGGGCTGCTGCTGTGCCTGCTGTTGAGCTGCGGCCGGTGCGGGCGCGTTGTCGTCGATCGGCACGCTCGGGTCCGCGGCGGCCGGTCGGACATTCATCGCGGCGCCGGGGTCGGAGGCCGGGTGTGTCACCGCGGCGGATGGGGCCTCCACCGACGTCGGTGCCGGACGCCACGGGCCGTTCGGGTCGGGACCGCTCCAGCCGTCAGGCTGATTCGCCTGCCACTGCGGCGCCGGGTAGGCACCCGGCCCCTGCGCCCATGTCTGTCCGTTGTTCCACTGTGCAGGCTGGTGCTGAACCGGTTGCGCCACAGGGTTGTTTCCGCCGCGAATCCCTGTTCCGTAGGCATCGGAGCTGCGCATGTTCGCCGCATCCGAACCGGGGCTGTCGGTCTCGGTCGATCCGGTCGGTGCCCCGGAATGTCCAGGTCCGACCAGATACGGGTCGCTGCCGGTGGACGGCTGCGTGGGTCCCATCGGTTGCCATGCACCGGCGGGATAGGTCTGACTGCCCTGCCCCGGGTACGGCTGACCCGCGGACGGCCCGCCCTGCGACCCCGGCATCGAAAAGTCTTGTTGCGGAGGCATTTGTGGTCCACCCGGCATGGGCGACCACTGCCCCGGCGCCGGACCGTTCGTGTATTGCCACTCGGGGTTCGGCGCAGCACCCGACTGCTGCCACCCCGAGTTCGGCGCGGCACCTGATTGCTGGTGCCACGCGGAGCCGGGCGCTACCGGTCCAGGTGGCTGCGACCCAGGCTGCGTACTGTCGGCGATCGGCTGCCACCCGGGCTGCGGGCCCGGCGCCTGCTGCGACAGCTGCTGCGGGACAGCGTCTTCGGGCCAGCCGGTGCCCTGTTGCGCTGCAGGGTGCTGCGGCGCCTGCCAGCCAGCAGACTGCTGCGGCATCGGGTTACCCGATTGCTGGTGCCACGCAGAGTCGGATGCCATCGGCCCAGATGGCTGCCACCCGGGCTGCGCACCCGGCGCCTGCTGCGCGCCATCGCCCATCGGTTGCCACGCAGGCTGCCCGCCAGGCGCCTGCTGCCACGTCTGCTGCGGGACAGTGCCTTCGGGCCAGCCGGTACCCGGTTGCGCCCCGGGGTTCTGCGGTGCCTGCCAGCCACCAGACTGCTGCGGCATCGGGTTACCCGATTGCTGGTGCCACGCAGAGTCGGATGCCACCGGTCCGGATGGCTGCCACCCAGGCTGCGCACTGCCGGCCATCGGCTGCCACCCGGGCTGCGTGCCCGGCGCCTGCTGCGCGCCATCGCCCATCGGTTGCCACGCAGGCTGCCCACCGGGCGCCTGCTGCCACGTCTGCTGTGGGACAGCGCTTTCGGGCCAGCCGGTACCCGGTTGCGCCCCGGGGTTCTGCGGTGCCTGCCAGACAGCAGACTGCTGCGCCATCGGATTGGCCGATTGCTGCCAGTCCGGCCCCGGCCCCGGCACACCGTTCACCGACGACCAACCCGGTGACGACTGAGTTACGCCGTTTACCGGTTCCTGCGAACCAAAATGCTGCTGCGGCATCGGGTTACCCGATTGCTGCCAGCCCGGCCCCGATTCCGGCGCACCGTTCACCGACGACCAACCCGGTGACGACTGAGTCATGCCGTTCACCGGTTCCTGCCAAGCCATCGGCGCCTGCCCCCCGCTTCCGGGCTGCTGCCAGTCCGACGGCTGCTGAGTGGCTCCGTTCATCGGCTGCCACCCGGACGGCGGCGCCGAACCGTTCACCGGCTGCTGCCAGCCCTGCGGCGACTGCGCCACACCATGTCCCGGCTGCTGCCCATCGATCGGACCGACCGGACCCGGCTGCGTGGGAACCGCACCGTTCATGGGCTGCTGCCACCCTTGCGGCGGCTCGCCTGCACCGTTGCCTGTAGGGCCAAGACCCGGCTGTGTGGGGGACGCACCGTTCGATGGGGTCGGGTAGTCGGGTTGCTGCCAGCCAGTAGATGGATGGGGCGTGGGTCCCTGGTGCTGCCAGCCGGGGTGCGGGGGGAGCTGGTTACCGGGTGACGGTTGGCGGCCCTGGAACTCCTGGCTCGGGTGACCGGCGTACGGACCGTACTGGTCCGGGTACGACGGAGCGTTCCCGTTGGGGAATGGTTGCGGCGCAGCACTACCCGGCTGGTGCCAAGCAGGCGGGAATTGGCCGTTGCCGGGCGCCGGCGGTCCGGCGATGGGCGGGCCGCCCTGCCAATTCGGCAACGCGGGACCGCCGGGCTGCTGCCATGGGCCGTTCCCGGTGAACGGCGGGTATCCGCCGTTCACCTCCGGTCGCGCCAGCCACGGCGGCAGCTGCGGAAGTTCTCCCTGGCTGCCACCCGGTTGATACGGAGGCAGAACCTGACCAGGAGCACCGGGCAGCCCCGGAACCTGACCCGGCCCAGGCACACCCGGCAACCCCGGAACCTGACCCGGCCCAGGCACACCCGGCAACCCCGGACCCTGACCCGGCCCAGGCACACCCGGCAACCCCGGAACCTGACCCGGCCCAGGCACACCCGGCAACCCCGGAACCTGACCCGGCCCAGGCACACCCGGCAACCCCGGAACCTGACCCGGCCCAGGCACACCCG